>CAJQNM010000561.1 GCA_905479665.1 uncultured Saprospiraceae bacterium | reverse complement strand
CAGCCCATCCGCTTCGCGGTTTCTTCGCTTGAAGATCCACTGGATCTTCATTTCGCTATGCGAAAATCACTCATCAATCCTAAAGGAGGATTCGTTAAACTGAAATGTCAACGTCAGAGACGTTGTTGATTGAAATCCTTGGGCTTTTGGGACGTAGATATTCCTTTGTGTTAGTCGCAAGCAAAACACACGATTGTAACATTTAGAATCTTCAAACGTCATATGGACAATAAATAAAATTGAACAAAATGAAGGACTTTGAAATAAACATAAAAATAAAACTTGCAGCACTATGGACTTCTGCAACATTTTGCTATTTGTATGGTGATTACTTTGAATTGTATACTCCTGAAAAGGTAGAGAGTTTAATAAGTGGCGAGAATGTTTTGAATTCTCCTATGATACTTTTTATAGCCTCTTCAATAATGGTTATTCCAGCGCTAATGATTGCTGCTTCTCTGTTTCTGAAACCAAAAGCTAATAAATGGTTGAATGTTCTTTTTGGAGGAATTTTTACAATTATGATGATACTCATCGCAATAGGAAGTCTAACACCTTGGTATAGCTTTTATGTTTTTTTAGCAATTATAGAAGCGATATTGACTGCAATAATCGTTCGGAGTGCATTTAAATGGCCAAAAGAAAATGAATAAGCCAGCTACTAACAATGTATATAAAATCATAGCTCCCATTCGGTCGCTACGCTTCATATACTCACCGTTGAACAAACCCTCTTGATTTTCACCTTTTAATCCCCTGATTTTCACTTCTCTGGATTGATTTTTGATCTTGCTTTTGGCATAACAATCACTAATTAAGTATGCCAGATTTATCCCAACGCATGAGTGACTATGAGGCTCTGTTTCAGCCCCCTAATTAAGCAGACTAAGTTACAGATCGAAAACTGTAATATTAAGAGATGAAAAGGAGGACATTCAGTAAGGAGAAGAAGCTGGCTATATTGAAAGAGGCCGAAGAGCGAGGAGTCACTGAGACACTTGACAAGCATGGTATCTACCCTGCTACGTACTATGCCTGGAAACGCAAGATGACCACGATGGGCGAAGTCGGACTGGCACATGGTATGACGAAGGCTAGGCTGAAAGAGATCAGAAGACTGGAAAAGGAGAATTCGAAGCTGAAGGAGATTATGGCCGAGAAGGACTTGACCATCAAGATGCAACAGGATCTGATAAAAAAAAACCGTCCGCTATGGGTGAAATCAAAGCGCTAGTGAGGACCTATGTCCAGCAAGGTCTGCGTGTTAACCAGGCCCTTGAACTGGCGGGCATCAGTAGGAATCATTACTATCAAAAGCCAAAGCAGGGTGAGACAAGACCTGTAGGGCGTCCAGTAAGTACTCACACGCAAAAGTACAGTGAAGATGACAAGATTGAATTGGTCGATAATGAACAAGTTATTGACCAGATCGGTGTTGTTCTAGAGGATCCTGATACGCAGTATGGATACAAGAGGATGACTGCTGCTCTGATGCTGGCAGGCTATATAATCGGCAGTAAGAAAGTGTATCGTCTCATGAAGGAAAATGGTCTACTCCAACGAAGGTTTCGACCTAGTGGTCGCAGCAGAGTTCGTGGTCGCCGAGTTGACCCCAGTCGGCCACTTGAAATACTAACAATGGATATCAAGCAAGTATGGATTGAAGAGTTTTCGCGCAGCGCCTATATACTAACGATACTAGATACATTCACCAGAACAACTCTGTACCGGTGCGAGGGATATCAAATGACCCAGCATCAGGTAAAACAGGCTTGGCAGCAGGTAATTGTCGAGTATCTACAACCTGCGGATCTATTAACGAAAGGCCTACAGGTACAAATCCGAAATGATAACGGTCCTCAATTTGCAGCAAAACTAGTTCAGGAATTCCTCAAAGAGAATGGACTTTCTCAGGTATTTACTTATCCCTACTGTCCTGAGCAAAATGGCCACATAGAGAGTTTTCACGCAATCTTAGCTCAACATTTAGACCGCTATCACTTCCTATCACTGGCCGATTTAACACTCGTTCTGGATCGATTCTATCACAAGTACAACAATATTCGACTGCACGGATCCATTGCTTGTCTTCCCCCAAAGTTGTTTTGGAATCTATGGGAGGAAGGTCTGGTGACAAAAACCTATACACCTAAGAACAGAGTGAAATTCAAAATAAAGATGCCATATTGGAAACTATCGGGTAATGGGCATTTGAGGGAGTTTCCCTTTCCCAATCAAGCTCGCAGAGCTTGAAAACACAAAAAGCAGCCATGCGTAGCAGACTGCCTTTTGCTAACCATCGGTACAAAGGTCACCGTCGGTCGTTTCCCAAAAACAAAATTATGAATATTGAAAAGTATATTTACTAACCCTGTAGCGAAAGTCTGATAATTAGGGGGTCAAACCACGAAGAGCTCTTTATAACGGAAAGTATATTTACTTCTACCAGTCGAATGTTGGAAAATCAGATAAAAAGAAGTATGATCAAATTCCTAATTCCATACAATGGAGAGAGTTTACTCCAAAGAAAATTGATGAAAGTATAATCCAACCTCCTTATGACCCACTAAACATTCAGATTGAATATAATTTAAAAGATAATTGTATAGGTCAGGTCATTCGAGGCAAAGGATTTATCGATGAAAATATTCTGTCGAGATGCAAATGTGGATGACAGCCGAACGCAATAGGAAATGGAGCCTCGTAAAAGTATCAAAGTTTCATATCCCAGGGGGCTAAGGAGGGATTGCAGTACTTTGGAGGCAGATGAAATTTTATCATCATCGGTAATATTGATACTCTCATATAATCTACAGATGAGTACTTCGAAAATAAATTCAAAGAAAGCTATTCCCATTGAAAAGCAAAATAACTACAAACTCCATCCCCTACATTCTTTACTGAATGCGGAACATGACTACCCAAATAATACATCTCTCCGATACCACCTTGATATACTTCATTCCCGATTTCCTCTTCCGTTTCGCCTTCGATCATAATAATTAATTCTTCGGCCCCGTGGGTGTGAGCGGCATGGCTCGTCATCCCGGGCTTGAGCGTAGTGATATGCATCTCAAAATAGGGGAACATGGCCGTGGCCTGACGAAAACAATCACGGCGACCGCCGTTGAGATTGGTCCGATAACTCAAGCTGTCAAAATTTAGCACGAAGGGCTGGGTCTCTCGATCGCCCGCATCTGCGCTCCTTGCTTTCATCTTAAAGTGATATACACTTACGTTACTCAGACCAAGCATTTTTACTGGATGAGCGACGGGAATAAAAAGGACGCTATTAGGTCCCACTTCTTGAAAGCTGTCACCTACCTCGACTTGACACCGTCCAGAACGCACGATGACGACCTGTTCGTGATCCTCAGACAGTAATATTTCTTCCTGACTTTGAGAAATCGACTTCGCTTGGCATCCGAAATTGGCAAGATGAGTGGTCTCTCCCTCAAACAGCAAGCCGGAAGTACCGGTATCCAGACCATATTTTTGCGATGGAAGTCTGGTGGGCACCACATCATCCCACAACCAGATTAGTGATTGGGGTAAAATCTTGCTGGCAAGCTTGCCATTGTGTGCACCTGTATCAGTGACAAATTGAAAATTATAGTTTTTATATTCCAATGACTTGGCCATTTGTTGGTTGGCCAGAAACCAATTGCCATATTCATTATCAAGATCATTGCTCCCATCCTGCAGGAATATTTTTATCGGTTTCGGATCTGCTGATCTGATCAGCGATGGATAATTATGCCCTCCCTTGATGTCTGTAAAACTCCCGATGTGGCTTAATACTTTATGAAATAAATCAGGTCGCTGCCACGCCGCCGTAAAGGCGCAAATACCTCCTGATGAAATACCGCAGATAGCATGCATTTTCGGATCGTCAGAAATAGTGTAATCCTTCTTGAGTGCAGCGATCACCTCTTGCTCGAGAAACTTGACATAACTATCCGATAGTGTATCGTACTCGATGCTGCGGTTACTCGCTCGCCAAGGCGATTCGATGGGTGGCCTGGTTTGTTCATGGCCGGGATCAATGAAAAGGCCAATCGTGATCGGCATCTTTTCTTGCGCTATTAAATTGTCCAGCACAGTAGGTGCTCGAAAATATCCGTCTTCCTTTACATAGGTGTGTCCATCCTGAAATACCATCAGCGCAGCCGGCTGTGAATCGTCGTACTGCGCGGGAACATAAATGTAGTAATCTCGTAAAGTATTGGTATAGAGTTCACTCGTCCAGGTATGCTTGGTCACTGTCCCTTTGGGAACCTTGTCGTAAGCGCGAGAGCCCGGCATAGGCAGTAGATCCGCTTGACCGTTTATCGGTAATGCCAGCAAGCAGAAGCAGGCTAAAAGTACAAGATTGGGGGATATTTTCATGGATGACTTAGTTTAATAATAAGAATATACGAGAATCAAATCGTCTCGGCCTAGCAAGATTTTCTAAATTTTGAGATTAGGAAATAAATCGAGTTCCAGAATGGTGAGTGGTATTGGTAAGTTGATCCGCCTAGAAAACCCGGATTCCCAAGCCCGCTGGGATTGGCAGGCACGAAACTCGAAGAACAAAAAGGACGAAATAGTGTGTCAATGACGGGTCTTTCTTAATAAGTTTCTTTGCCTGATTCTCAAAGACTTTGATGGTCTTGACACTAAAGTGCATTCAGAAAATCTTCAGCATTCTGAGCATCTTTCTTCCCTGCCCTTATCAGCTTCATTTCCTCAACAGCTTTGCGGATATCCCACATTAGCTCAGCTTTGGCATCTGTAAGTTGCAGTGCCTTTACATAAGGCAAACGCTCGAGTATCGCCAAAAGGTGAATGGCCCTACTATCCTTAATATCCAATAAAACTTTCATTTTCAATAGTTTTAAAACAATATCTGAAGCATAGAGCCTCAAACCTGGGCTCCCATATTAATACTAGCTTTCAATGCAAGATACAGCATTATTAGACGAAAATAAGGTTGAGACTCCTCACATCCATATTTTGAAACTAGACTCTTTGCAGATAGTCAGCTCGGATTCATGGCCAATATGTATAGCCCAAGGATTTGGTATAAAGGAAGCTCCTCTACCCTATTTTTTCTGTATCCCTGGCAGTGAGCATTTCTTAGCTTTGTTTGATTTTTATGAAAGATCAAAGGTGAGTCCGATGAAGAGTTACTTAACAACATTGCTTTGCCTGCTTGTAGTACCTGCCTATATTTATGCACAGACCCCAGCCGTCAGTGTATCAGGTTTGATCAAGAACATCTCAAATGTGCCATTGTCCTTTGTTAATGTGGTGCTCAAAGCGTCTGTTGATTCATCTTTTATTGCCGGGACTATCTCTGGTGACAATGGCCATTTTACTATTTCAGATGTTAGACCGGGCTCCTATATTCTTGAAGGCTCATCCATTGGTTTTACGAAATACGCTGCTCCACTATTTGTTGGATCTACTTCCCCTTACATTGACATTGGCACCATCGTGCTGGAAGAAATCGTGCAGCAGCTCAGTGAAGTGGTTGTTGAAGCTCAACAGGATGCCGTTTCTGGAGCCATGGACAAGAAAACCTATTCGGTAAATGACAATGTGAGTCAAAGCGGAGGTAGTGTACTTCAATCCATGAACGCCCTCCCAGGGGTGACCACGCAGAGCGGACAGGTACAGCTGCGCGGCAATGACCAAGTGATGATTTTGCTCGATGGCAAACAGACGGCCATCGTTGGATTTGGAAATCAAAAAGGATTAGACAACCTACCGGCATCTGCTGTAGAAAAGATAGAGATCATCAACAATCCTTCGGCAAAATACGACGCGAGCGGAAATGCAGGTATCATCAATATCATCCTGAAAAAGGAAGAGCAAAACGGCCTGAACGGGAAAATAGGACTGTCGGCTGGCCTGGGAGCTTTATGGGAAAGACGAGAAAACTTACCGGACATACGTCCACAGTACAAAGCCACCCCCAAAATCAATCCTTCCATCTCGCTGAACTACAGAAGAAAGAAGATCAATTTCTTTTTACAGGCGGACAACCTCTATACTGAAACACTAAATAAAAATGAGTTTGTCACCAGAACTTATGATGATGGTGCAGCGATAAATCAGCAATTAAAAAGAAATCGAAATACTAATTTCTTCACCTCCAAGGCCGGTTTGGACTGGTTCATAGATGATAACAACACAGTAACTATTTCAGGACTGTTTAGCCAGGAGTCTATTAAAGACTATGGTGACCAACCATTTTTTACGGGGAGGCCAGGAGAGAATGTTCGTCTTTGGCAATTTTTGGAAGATGAGGTGCTTACGGCTGCAATGGGATCTATCGCCTATGAGCATAAATTTATTCAACCGGGCCACAAGCTGAATATTGGCCTCAATCGAACGTTTGATCGCGAGGATGAGAAATATTTCTTCACCAATACACGTCCATCATTTTCCACCAAAGAATCCTTCTTTCTGATTGCAGACCAGAAAGTCATCGATTTTATGGTCGATTATGAAAAACCAATGAAACATGGTCTGATGGAAATCGGCCTAAAGTTCCGCAGAAGGACTATCCCAACAGATATGCAGTTTAACCCTTCAAATACAAATTCTGTGCTTGATGTGGGAGCAGACGGCAAAGCTACGTATAAGGAAACAATACCGGCCCTGTATGGGAATTACACCTATGAAGTAAAGAAGCTCGAGGCAGAAATTGGTCTGAGAATAGAATATGTTGATTTGAAATATGAAATTGTCCCCGGCCACAATACCTATCAAAGTGATGGCTACGATTACTTGCAGCCTTTTCCCAATGCACGCATCACCTATAAAATCAACGACTACAACAAACTATCTGCCTTTTACAACCGCAGAGTGGATCGACCTGACGAAGGAGACATTCGTATTTTTCCCAAGTACGATGATGCAGAAATCATCAAGGTTGGCAATCCCGAATTGCAGCCACAGTTTACCAATCGAATTGAAATAGGATACAAGAGTAGTTGGCAGCGAGGATATTTCTATGCTGCTGCATATCGGAGCTTTTCCGATGGGACAATAACTCGCATAGCCACATCCATAGATCAGACCAACCTCATCTATACTATTTCCCAAAATGCAGGAAAGAGCTACAATACCGGGATCGAAGTAGACATCACCGAAGAACTTTCCGACAACGTGAATATAAACCTGAACGTCAACGGTTACTTTAATAAGATCGACGCTTTCTCTGTCGTGAATGCATACCCCGTAGAAAATACGTTCACCGCTACTGCACAGGAAATATATTCTGGTAACATTAAGCTGAACACAAACATCAAGTTTGCGAACAACACAGAGGCTCAGGTAACCGCTATCTACCTTGCCCCAGACATCATTCCACAAGGAACAATTGCCTCTCGCTTTTCACTTGATTTTGGTGCTAAAAAATCAATCCAAAAGAACAAGGGTGAGCTGATGATAAGCGCCACTGATTTGCTAAATACAATGGTGATCAAGAAGAAAATCAATGGTACTAATTTCAGCTATACCAGCAAGGATTACTTCGAAACTCAAGTTATTCGATTCGGCTATAGCTATAAGTTTTAGATAATAGATTTCCGAGTAGAGCGGTTCGTTACCTCCCCTCTCCCTCGCAGATCCGTATGAGCGTCATTCCCGATGATTGTGACCAGCTCTGCAAAAATTTGAGTTCACTAAGAATTAGGCCAGGGAGTTTCCAAACAAAGCACCAAATAACAACTTTGAGTGCACTCCGAAAATGTTGCCAAATCAAAAATGGCTCGTTTGGCGATCTCTCCCTTTGCACCTGACTGCTCTGCAAGTGTAAAAGGGAAGCAGCGAGTTCCATCTTAGCAAACCGTGGAATTTGAACCTTGAGTCCACTCCGGAAAGTCAAAAATACGTATTTGGGCATAATTGAAGTTTGATTAGGTCAATACATATGATTATATTTAGATATGTTTAAGCGAAGTACAAATAGTCAAGGAGACATTTTCAAAAATATATCTAGTCAACTATCCGGAAGGAAGCAGAAGATGCTGGATTCAGTGGATGGATGGCATAATATATTCTACAAAGAAGTAGTAAGTCAAATAGATGAGTCGTTGTATTCAGTACTGTATCATCAGCGCATGGGAAGGCCGAATGCCCCAGTAAGAATACTGATAGGAATGATGATACTCAAAGAAGGTCAAGGTTGGAGTGATGAGCAGCTATTTGAAGAATGTCGCTTTAATTTAAAAATAATGAGAGCCTTGGGCTTGTCCAATATAGATGATGACATCCCTGTGGAAGCGACCTATTATGAATTCAGAAAATTACTAGGGGAATATTACGACAGCCAACAAAGAGACTTGCTGAAGGAAACCTTTATTAAAGTTACAACTCGACAAGTTGAGATGCATGGAGTAAGTGGTAAGAAGATACGCCTGGACTCCAAGTTAATCAACAGCAATATAGTACGAAGCAATCGGCTGCATTTGATTGTAGAAGCGGTAAGGAAGTATGTCTGTGAGTTAAATCTGGACAATATACAAGACCAATTTGATGATGAATCGTATGAAATATTGGAAAGCTTGCAGCACAAGAGTACCACCAATATTACCTATCCATTAAATGCTCAGCAAAAGCGAGAAATGCTGATAACCATGGGAAGGCATATACGGACTTTGCTAGATCATTCAAATGGAAATGAATCGGCAAATTATAAACTTCTTAAACGCATCTATGAAGAGCACTATGACCAAATAACCAAGATCAATAATGAAGATGAAGGTGATACTTTGGATGAAGTCGAATTGTCCGAAGTTCCACTAACTAAAGCACCACCAAAGATTCCAAAGGAGGTAATAATGCCTAAGGCTCCAAAAGACATTCCCTCCTCAAGTGTACAATCCATCCATGATCCTGAAGCAACCTATCGCACAAAAGGACAAGGTGCAGGTAAACAAACCGTAGCGGGTTATCATGCTAACATAACCGAAAGCTGTGATCCCCAAGAGGAGGTTCATCTCATATTAGACGTTGATTTAGTTCCCGCCAATGTGAGCGAAGCGGCCTTTTTAATCGATGCGGTAAATGCAACTCAGCAGATCATAGAGCAGGCAGGTGATGAGGTTGGCCGCCTGGAAGAGGTTATTACAGATGGTGGTTATGACAGTATAGAAAACCGTGAAATTATGCTGGATGAGCAAAATCCAACATGGAGTATCTCCAAGACGAAAGGAGGTCGTCGGATCTATCAAATGGGAAATAACAATGCTGGAGAAGTGGAGGTCTATGATATTGAAAGTGGCGAACAACTAGACGTAACTTATTCTCAAAGAGCTGAGAAATATGTTATAAAATCCCAAAGTGGGACTCAGAGATATATGACTGCCAAACAAATAGAAAATTATATTCAACGTCAACAAATAGAAAACCAGGTAAACGAAGAAAGCTACAATCTACGAGCCACCGTAGAATCTACGATCCATCAAACATTCCATCGCCTAAAAAAGAACAATAAAACCGTGTACCGAGGGTTGATAAAATGCCAATGGTATGTCTTGTCGCGAGCATTTTGGGTAAACATTGTCCGAATTACAGATAAAAACCAAAGAAATATCAAGGACACCGTTTTTTATTTGATTTTGACCATAAGGTCTTCCCTGAGGGCTCTCATTTTAAATCGAACATCAAAATTCCAACATCAACCCTGCTGACGTAATTATATTGTTGTATGTCGTTTTAGGAAAAATAGGGACTTTTTGGAGTGGACTCAA
>CAJQNM010000560.1 GCA_905479665.1 uncultured Saprospiraceae bacterium | reverse complement strand
GAACGTAGCTGGGCTTTCAGTCAGTTTGGAACGGGAGGAAGTACAGCCCTAAAATTGTCGGCGACCAATTCGAACAATAACAACAAGAACTTTATCATCGACACGGACGGCTTTGTGGGCATACGAGACGATGCGCCGGTACACCAATTGTCGCTGGGGTCTGGTTTGGCAAGAACCAAGTTGGCCCTATACGAATCACCGACTAACACTTCAAACTACGGCATGGGTGTTCAATCAGGGCGTTTTCATTTTAATCTCGGTAATAGTAGTGCTCGCTACCAGTTTAATGATGGCCCTGGGTCTGGCGCCTCACCAATATTTACAATCGAGGGAAGTGGCAATATCATAGCTCCTGGTCTTGAAGGATTTGGCGCCGGCGCGCCGATGATCTACGACCCAGGAGGTGAAATCGGCTTCGATAATTCCTCTCGGCGTTTTAAGACGGATATAAAGACGATGGGCGAAGACTGGACCAAAATATTTCAAACGAGACCGGTCACGTACACTCGTCCCGCATCTCGAGATACTTGGGAGATCGGATACATCGCAGAGGAATTGGACTCGATTGGCCTGGGAAATTTAGTTGGATATGATCTCGAAGGGCTACCCTTCTATATAAGGTATGACCGGGTAGCGCTCTATCTCGCTGAAATTGTGAAGATGCATCATGCAGATTTGCAGGCGAAACAGGAGCAAATTGACATGCTGGTGGAAAAGATTGCAACTATGGATGATCTCAGGACGGAGGTTAATGCTTTGAGAGAAAGCATATTTGCCCGAGAAGAACAGCTAGGAGGACAGAAATAATAAATAATCCGATTTCATATGGAATCTGATCTGAGTGCACTCTTTAGGATGTTTAGAAAGAGGAACAATACGATAGCAGTAGAGGAGACTAACAAATTCTCCGATCCCTTTCGACATACTCAAAACTGCCCAATTGGAGCGATGCCCTATTCTCAGGGCATCGTGCCAAGGGTTTTCAAATGTGCATAGGATTTCTTTTCATATATGAAATCCCCGATGGGTCAATCTATTGGGGATTTTTCTATTTAATCTTGAGCGCACTCCGGAAAGTGCCAACTTCATAAAATGATGCCTGAGTATCAGCCAATTGAGAAAAATGAGAAGATCGCCAAGAGAGCCATTCTTGATTTGGCAACCTTTTCGGAGTGCGCTCAATCTACAATGTGCCTCAGGAGGCTACTGTCTTCGAATGGGATAAATAAGGTCTGACGCGCTCCCGATTTATCTAAAAGTTCCAGCGAAACACCATTCTCATCTTGACCGATTAGGTTTGCATTTACTTTCTTCTCAATCCCATTGGTCGCCT
The DNA here is from genome assembly GCA_905479665.1 of uncultured Saprospiraceae bacterium. Lineage (GTDB taxonomy): Bacteria > Bacteroidota > Bacteroidia > Chitinophagales > Saprospiraceae > CAJQNM01. Next base: position 1,596 of record CAJQNM010000560.1, on the reverse strand, counting down.
CTAATATCCAGATGAAGACGGATTCGCCAGCCGTAATTTTTGAAGTCGTGATTGTCGTCGTATTGGCCTCTACTTGATTATAGCGTTCAGAATACCATCCTTGTATTTCTGGTGTTTCCTGTCCGGAAACAAATCGAGTCTCTCTTGAAATGGTGTCAAGGACCTGTAAGGATAAAGCTCCTTGCGAACGCCGCGCTGTGATCATTCCCTCCCTTTCGTCGACCTCACACTTGGGGTGCCAGTGCCACAAGGTCTCGATCGTACACGGTCGATCGCTTTCCACATGATCAACCACTACCCAACATTGTGTAGGAAGGTGGCAGATGGCGCGGGTGTGCTTGGCTACTCCATCCACATCTTGAAAGGTGGAGATGGAACCCGTTGCGTAGCTCAAGGTGGAATCGAGGTGAAACGAAATATCCGGCAGTGCATCCTCGACGACCAGTGGCCCAGGAGATTGTGGCTTGCCGTCGATGACGAGGGTATTGTGGCTTATACTGCTGCGAGCATAGCCACGATATTTATCGGCTATCGCACCGATGTAGGCAAAGCGGCCTGCATCGACCAGGAAATCCTGCCCAAATGCAGAGAGCGACAGATGGAGTTTGTCGCTGTGTTGATGTCCAGATCCCCATGGCCCGACATCAAAAAATGCCCACTCCGCATCTATCTCAAAACCGGATCGCATCACAAGCTGACCGGCCCACGGAAAAAAGCGAGCAGTTTGGCTGGGCTTAGTACCCGATTTCCCATTGCTGGCAATGAATTTCCAATCCGATTTTTGATACTGTTCGGCAGCTGATTCTATCCGTTCTTTATTTCGGTCTAGATCGGAATCATTATTCAGCACGCCCATGCCGTCGGGGCGCATGGTATATGCCAGATAATCCCACATGCGCTCGACATAGTCATCGTATTGTGATGATAATTTTTCACCCACGCGCTCACAGATTTGTTTAAACTGATTGAAATTATTTAGGGCAGTGTAATGATAATGTGAAGTTAGCTCCGTCTGTACGCCATCGGGGTAGACTTGCTTCACGAGACTTTCTTCCATGGCAGATTTGGAGTAGCTAAGCCAAGCTGAGGCATGTTTAAATTCTGGCCACGCTGCCGCAATTGTGGCGAGCCCTGACAATTCCATTGTGAGCCAATTGCTTTGTCCATGAAATTCTCGGGCGTAGTGGGCATGATCGGGCAAGCTGCTTAAGATCAGTAATCGAGTGCTGGGTTGAAGATCTGGATGATCCATTAATTCGTAAAAAATACGTGCCCAAAGTTTTACTCGAAAGCTCGCTTCCAGTCCTCGCCACATAGCGGTCCTGCTTTTAATGGCAGGGTAGGGATCGCTTTGCAAAACCCAGTCTCGCACATGTTTGTCTATAGCCTGGACATATATATTGTTTCCGGTTTCTCGATGGGCATCCAGCAGCTCGCGAACGTGATAATGCCGATTGACACCCCAGGCGTATTCCTGGTCATCTCTTGGCCCCTTATAGTTCCAATCTAATCTACTCAGACTGTCGCGGGGAGGTTGCCCAACAACGCCTTGTATTTCAATGAAATCATTTAGCACGGAATCTGCATTGGCAATGC
>CAJQNM010000559.1 GCA_905479665.1 uncultured Saprospiraceae bacterium | reverse complement strand
GAATATTGCCCAGGCAGAAGATGCTGAAAGACGGTATCAAAAAGCACTTGAAATATATACCTCCGTAGGTGACACTATAGGCATGGCACGGACACATTGCAATTTAGGATTGCTCTACTCATATGAATTGGAGGATCTTGATCTGGCAGAAATGCATCTTGCTCGAATGGCTGAAATGGTGCATGTATTTCCAACCAATCGAGAGAAAGCATTTTATCATGATTTCATGGGAATATTGCGCCAAAATCAAAATCGATTGCAAGATGCATATCAAGAACACCTCACTGCACTAAATATTCGTAAGAATCTAAGCAGCACCTATAATATATGCGAGTCACGACTCAACACCGGTGAGGTCCTCAATAAATTAAGCCGCTATAGAGATGCTGCATTTCACTTTAGTGAAGTACTGAGTTACCAGGAGCACAAATCCTTGCACCATCAAAGCAGGGCACATGCCGGTCTGTCTGAGGCCTATGAAAAAATAGGCAATGCAAAAGAAGCCCTTACTCACTATAAACTGCTCTACGAAATAGAAGATAGCATTGACACAGAAGCCTCGCGTGAAATCATTGCTGAAAAAGATGCGAAGTATCAGCGCTCGGAGCAAGACGCCCAAATTACCTTGCTGCAAAAAGAACGGGAGATAGCAAGCCAGAAATTAAAAACCTCACGTTTCATTACTTATGGCAGCTTACTTGGTCTCGGAATCTTTTCGTTGTTGTCCTTTTTCGTTTTTCGACTCTACAAGCGGGTGAAAAGCCAAAATGAACTCATTAATCGAACGCTCCAAGACAAAAATCTGCTCATCAAAGAAATCCATCACCGTGTCAAAAATAATCTCCAAGTCATCTCCAGCCTCTTGAATCTTCAATCTAAATATATCACAGATGAAAACGCAATGGTGGCAATCAAGGATGGACGAAATCGGGTCCAATCGATGGCCTTGCTGCATCAGGACCTATACCGCGAAAATGATGTGACAGGTATCAATGTACAGGTCTATTTCACCAACTTGGTAAACAGCATATTTCACTCGTACAACCTCAATGAGGACGATGTCGATTTGCAATTGGAAATCGACGATATCAACCTCGATATAGACAGAGTTATTCCACTGGGATTGATCACCAATGAGCTAATCACCAATTCGCTCAAATATGCTTTTACGGATAGCAAAGATCCCGCTGCGATCGAGGTAAAGCTGAAGGAATCGAACGAAAACTACCAACTTATCGTGAGTGACAATGGCATCGGAATAGACCAGGAAATAATCGAGCGCTCCCCAAATCAAAGTTTCGGTCAACGAATGATTGCTGCCTTTGTGACTAAGCTCAAGGCAAACATGGAAGTCACTAATATTGCCGGCACCAAAGTGCTGATAGAGATACCAAAACTCTCCTCATCCTGATCTAACTTATGGCAAAACTAAAACTTGATTTGCACGAAATCTACAACAAAGGTTGGCTCATAGACCGTGCCTTGGATGATATTATTGAGGAGGCCAATGAAAAGAAGATCCGTACGATCGAAATTATCCCTGGCAAGGGCTCTGGTCAACTAAAAAAGAAAGTACTGCGATTTTTACAACGGAAGGATATCAAGAAAAAATATCACCGAATCGACAAAGACAGCAAAAACTTTGGACGACTATTTGTCTATTTTAAGCATAAGTAGATTCTAGGTTTCAGCTCTGTCAGTCCTAGCAAAATTGAATTTACTTATATAGGGCCGAAATCAGTCTGCGAGAAGAAATTTGAGGCTACAAAATCAACCCCAAGGACAACCAAACAAGCATTAAGTCAAATTCTTGCTCACTAGAGAGCTTCCCTTTCAGATAGAAGCGTGCCTTAGCCAAGTGCACCTTTACCGTGCTGACAGAAATGTCTAATAAGGCGGCAATCTTATGATTATCCAGCCCCTCATAATACCGCAGTTTAAAGACTTCCAAACGCCTGGGAGGCAGCGTTTGAATCACTTCTTTAACCAATTCCAATCGTTCCTGCTCAAGAAAAAGAACTTCTCCATTTTTGAATTCAATGATTGGATAATTTTCTAAGTATTCCTTTCTTAAGCGTGCGTCAGATGCAATCTTCCTGAGATAATTGTAAGCGATGTCGCGGGCAATTTTATACAGAAAGGCCTGGATCGTAGAATGGGGATCGATCAATGCTCTCTTTTTCCAAAGGATGATAAAGACATCTGATGTTGCCTCTTCCGCTAGTGCTTTTTGTTGCAGGAATTTTAGAGCATAGTAGTAAATCAGAGAATGGTACTGGGTATATATCATCCCAAAACTGTGGACATCTCCTTCTTTCAGCGCCATCAAATGATGATATGTGTTTTCTCTATTCAAGCTCTATTTCCATTTCAATTCTGAACACATACTTAGTAATCGAGAGAGCACGGTCTATTTCATATTTTCAAAGCCCTTGGTTATCAAGTGTTTAAGATCAAGTTAGCAAAAAAAAACAAAAATAAATGCGGCGAGAGTAATCCTTTCGGTTTTTAGAATTGGTATAGAGATGAATGAGGGTAAAGATGAATGAAGATCATATGAACGGCAGAGAATCATTGATTCAAAAGCTATTCGCAAATGAATGTTCGAAAGCAGAACTTGCTTCGCTTTTTGAATTGATTGAGAAGGATACAGAGGGCACCGCACCGGAAATAATGACGGCCTTACTACAGCAAATGGACAAGGTGCCTCATTTGAATACGGCGGCTTCCCAAAGAATACGGCAAAAAGTATGGCAAGATACCATTGAGCGTGAAGCAACGCTCGACGATGCTGGGCGCAGATCGACATCGAAGGGAAGATCTATTTGGATAAGATCTACCGCCGCAGCCATACTAGTACTCGTGGCAGCCAGTTGGCTTGTCTATCAATATGCAAATCCGACCCAAGTTATCATCCAAACGCATTTTGGAAAACATCAATCCATCCAACTCCCTGACGGGTCAATGGTGACTCTCAATGCCAATTCAAAACTTACATATGAGAAGGACTGGACGGATCCCGATAGTAGAAAGCTTAACCTGCAGGGCGAAGCCTATTTTGAGGTGGAGAAAAGACCCGGAGTCAATGCGAAATTTCGAGTCTTTACCAATGACCTGACGGTCGAGGTTTTAGGTACCATTTTTAATGTGAATACCCGCAAAGAGACAACCAAAGTCTATCTGGAAGAAGGGAAAGTGAAGTTGAATCTGGGAGATGGAAAATCATCTGAATGGCATTTGCAGCCTGGAGAGGTAGCCAGCTATTCAGCTAAGAAGAAAATATTGATTCAGCCTGAAAAGGCGCTAGACGAGGTAGTGGAGGTGTCTTGGAAAGATGGTTTCGTAGCTTTTAAAGACAGGCCCCTCCGAGAGATCTTGGAGGAACTAGCCGCAACAAACGATTTCGGATTTGAAATCAAAACGGCTGGTTTGGCTGCTCGGGAATGGAATATGACTTTACCTAGCAATGACATAGTGGAAGCCATGTCTCTATTGGGTGGAGTAACCGGTGCCGAAATAACCAAAGTTGGAGATAAGTACATTTTGGAGAAAAAACAGACTAATCAGAAAAATCAATGACACTTGCTTGCAAGTGCAGAATGAGAATAGTGTTATGCAGTCCTTTTAAGAGAACAAAAAAAGATAACCGCAACAGTACGGACATACGAGCGGTTACCTAATTTTTCAAAACGGTGAATGTTTTAAAAAAATGAAGTTATGAAATCACGTTTACAAATCAAAAGAGCGAAGTGCCTTCTCTTGCTCTTTTGCCTCACTGCATTTGCTGCTCAGGGAGTTTCTGCTCACAAACCTTACGAAAATATACTTGCTCAGGAACGACTCTTAAGTGTTGTGCTTGATGAAATTGGTGAAAAATACCAGGTATTTTTCAACTATGAGTCGAGTATTGTTGAGGGTCTAAAAGTCGATTTCGAATTACTAGATGAAGAAGACCTCTCACAAGCTGTGGAGAGGTTGATGACCCTTACGAATTTGAAGTATGAGTTGAGAAGCGAAAAGTTCGTCATTATTTACAAGAACAACAGAGATGGAAAGAAAACGAGCAAAAAGGCTAAAAGGAAGATCAATCAGCTGCTCAAATTGGAAAAAAAGGGCGAAATAAAGATTAAGAGGAATAGTTCCAATCCGGTCAGTCAATCGTTAAATCTGTTGGATGCTGTAGCCAGCTTTCAAACTGATGAGCAGTCAATTAGCGGTAAGATTACTGATGAGAATGGCAATGGAGTGATTGGTGCTACGGTCTTGGTAAAAGGAAGTGCTATCGGAACTGCCACCGACTTGGAAGGGAATTACAATCTTTCTGCGCCAGATGATGCCACCATTTTGGTGATCTCCTATACTGGATATGTCACGCAAGAGGTGGTCATAGATGGACGCACCGTGATTGATATCAGCATGCTTTTGAGCTCCTCAACTTTAGACGAAGTAGTGGTGGTCGGCTACGGCACCGCGGAGCGAAAAGATCTTACCGGTGCCATTTCATCCGTAAAAGGAGAAGAGTTCAGAAACCAGCCTCTATCGGGGTTGGACAAGGCGCTGCAAGGAAGAATTGCCGGCCTGCAGGCTGTCCGTAATGGCGGAGCACCAGGAGCCTCTACTTCCATTCGAATTCGCGGTACAGGTACGGTTAACAACTCTGATCCACTCTATATCGTGGATGGAATTCCAACGATAAGTATCGAGGGAATAAATCCAAATAACATTGAGTCCGTTGAGGTGCTGAAGGATGCTTCTGCATCAGCTATTTACGGTACTCGGGCCGCCAATGGTGTGGTGATTCTCACAACTAGAAAAGGAAGGAGTGGAAAATTGATTATGAACCTTGATGCCTATACCGGCATCTCCAATGTCACCAAAACCCTTGATGTTTTAGATGCCTCTGCGTTGGCAGAAATAAAGAGAGAACGCTACGCAAATGATGGAATACCAGAAGACCCCATCTGGAGTGATCCCCAGTATCAGACGCAACGTACTAATTGGCAGGATGAACTTTTTGAAAGTGGAAGCACAAAGAACGTCGATCTCTCCATCAGTGGAGGGAATGAGAAATCGACCTTTCTCGTGGCCTTAGGCTATTACAATGAACAGGGTGTTATTGAAAAATCAGAAGCTGACCGATTTAGCATACGCATAAACTCTGACCATAAAGTAAAGGACTGGTTGAAGATTGGACAAAATCTGGCGCTTTCCAGTCGATCGAGCAATGGGTTCAACACAACGTCGGCACAAAGTGGCTTGATCTGGAGTGCCATCCGTTTTCATCCAGGTCTTCCAGTACAAGATTCAGATGGCAACTTTGGATCTTCCCAAGTCAGCGGACAATTTGGTGATATCAACAATCCAAT
>CAJQNM010000558.1 GCA_905479665.1 uncultured Saprospiraceae bacterium | reverse complement strand
ACCTAATCAAAGGGGCCTTTTTAGCCTTCTTCATTCTCTTATTCGCATCTGCAATTGCACAAGATGGAACCATATACCCTCTCGATCCACCGCCAGAACGGGGTGCCATTCTACTGGGTACGGGTGGGGTGGATGACCAGCCTGCCTCTGAAACCTGGTTCCGGCAATGGGGCGACCCGATGGCTCGTAATATTACTACTGCAACTCTCACTCCGTTTCTGCCTGAGCCGGACATAGCCAATGGTGCTGCCGTAATAGTAGCACCCGGAGGTGGATTTCGATGGCTCTCGATGGGTAACGAAGGCTGGGAAGTCGCGGAGGCACTTGCAAAGCAGGGCATTGCCGCATTTGTGCTCAAATATCGACTCCATCCAACTGCAGAGTCACTTGATGATTTCAGGGCATGGATGAATCGCCCGCGCCCGGCTGCTTCTTCCGATACATCCAATTCCGTAACACCACCGCGCCGGCCGCAACTGGATTTATCCAACCAACTTGAGGATGCCGAAGCTGCTTATGCTATGATCATTGAACGAGCTGAGGAATGGGGTGTGGATACAGACCGTATAGGTATGATTGGCTTTTCAGCTGGCGCAGGCCTCACAATGCATACTGCGCTAAATTCAAAAATTATGAGCCTGTCCTTTATCGGTCCAGTCTACGGCGGGATGCGGCCGGTAGAAGTACCAGAAAATGCTCCACCTATGTTTAACGTAATTGCTACCGATGATTTTCTATTTAGGGGTCAATTTGGCATAATCGAGTCCTGGTATAAAGCAGGCATACCAGTTGAATTTCATCTTTACCAAAACGGAGGTCATGGTTTCGGATTAGGAAATCCCAATCGAACCAGCAATCGTTGGTTCGAGGCTTTTATCCACTGGCTGGATGTTAATGGTTTTCTTTTTGCCAATACAGCAGAGTAATGACAGAATATAGTTTATGACCTTCTTATGAAAAAACTCATCTACTTTTTTATCGGACTCCTGCTGATCACAGTTGGAGGTCTTTGTATAAATGGCTGTATGCAAAAGACGGATTTTTCGGGAGCGACAGTTACTGTGGCAGTCAATGAAACTGGTGCCCCTATACAAAAATATATTTACGGTCAGTTTATTGAGCATCTGGGACGATGCATTTATGGCGGTATCTGGGCGGAAATGCTGATGGACCGGAAATTCTATTATCCTGTGACAGATGAATATTCTCCATGGGCTATGGCGTCTGAATCATTCTGGGCCGATGGGTCAACCCTTGAATATCCTTACTTGGCCAGGTCACCCTGGCAGATTCTGGGATCTGCCGGAAATCTTGTGATGGATAGTGGTGATCCTTATGTTGGAGAGCACACACCGATGATAAAGGTAAATGGTCAGAAAGCCGGTATTCAACAAAACGAATTAAGTGTGCTGGCAGGTCAAAACTATAAGGGCAGGGTGATCTTGGCCGGTGAGAAGTCATTGTTGCCGGTGATGATCCAATTGAGCACCCCAGATGGGATGACAGAAACCATTACCATAGATAACATATCTTCCGAATTTCACACGTACCCATTTGAATTTACTCCGGGATTTACAAGTGACAGTACGTCTTTGGGAATATTTAGTAAAGGTTTAGGTAGCCTAAAGATTGGCACGGTATCTCTAATGCCGTCTGACAACATCCAGGGATGGCGACGGGATGTAGTGGGATTGCTGATAGAATTAAATTCACCAGTCTATCGCTGGCCCGGGGGTAATTTTGTCAGTGGCTATAACTGGCGGGATGGCATCGGTGAACGAGACAAAAGACCTCCCAGAAAGAATCCCGCCTGGAAGGGTGTTGAGCACAACGACGTTGGTATTCATGAGTACATGGAATTGATGGAACTCATCAATTCGGAGCCTTTTATTGCTCTTAATACCGGGCTAGGCACGGTTAAGGAAGTTGCAGAGGAGATTCAATATTGCAACAGCTCGGTTGACAGCGACATGGGTAGATTAAGGGCCACCAACGGACACCCGGAACCGTATGGAGTAAAGTGGTGGGCCGTTGGCAATGAAATGTACGGTGACTGGCAACTTGGCCATATGCCTTTATCGGAATACGTCAAAAAGCATAACGGTATGGCTGAAGCCATTTGGGATGTGGATTCCACCGCCAAGCTAATTGCAGTTGGGCACGTTGGAGAATGGAGCGAAACCATGCTGGCTAATTCCTCCAACCATATGGATCTGCTAAGTGAACATATATATGCCACAGGGTCTCAGAGCCCCGCAGAGCATATGGGTTTGGTGGCCAACCTGATCAAAGAGGTAGCGGAAGCCCATAGAAACTATAGGGATTCAATACCTGGCCTCAAACAAAAGGACATTCAAATCGCTATGGATGAATGGAACTACTGGTACGGGGATTATATTTATGGTGAATTAGGGGTGCGCTATTATCATCAGGATGCCCTTGGAATTGCCAAGGGGTTACATGAGTATTTTCGTAATAGTGACCTTTATTTCATGGCCAATTATGCTCAGACCGTAAACGTGATAGGTTGCATTAAAACTACTCCAACTGCAGCCGGGTTTGCCACTACAGGTTTGCCAATGAAGCTATATCGTCAGCAATTCGGAAGCCTACCAGTCAAAGTAGGCAATAATTCTACCGATCTGGATATCGTTGCCGCTATTACCGCGGATAAGGAGTTCATAACCCTGGCAATAATAAACGAGAAAGCAATTGCAGTGGAGATAGCTTTTGATTTTGGAGACAGCCAGATCGGAAACAACGGAAAGCAATGGCTTATTCAAAACGACGATCTTATGGCCTATAATGATCCAGGCGCTCCAGTACAGGTGGAAATTGAAGAAACAGATATCGTTCTAAAGAATCACCAATTAGAAATAGAACCGTATTCCATTCAATTAGTTCGATTGGACATCGATAGATAGCGAAACCTTAAAATTGTACTGCAAGTTCATAACACTGAAATTTTTTAAATCCTGTTCGGCAACAGTGTCTAATTGATTTACTCAGGGATTACGATCGCAGAAAT
>CAJQNM010000557.1 GCA_905479665.1 uncultured Saprospiraceae bacterium | reverse complement strand
GTCGTCTTCCAGATCCCACACCATCAAGTAGTAATTTGTGGGTTGGTCAAAGACAGGTGTTGGAAAATCCAGATCTGGCCAGCCTACAAAGTGAGTGCCACAGCGATCATAAACGAGATCACTACAATCGCCACTTAGGCCGTTTGCATTTAGAGTATCGGTCGGGCTATTGGAATAGAAGAGGGCCCAGCCCACACTATCCGCTCCAGAAAGCAATTGGAAGGAATAGGACCCGGCTTCGGCACGTACATCGAAATTGTACCATAGCACTGACTGTCCATTACTTGGGCCTGACAGTGCGATCGTATCACCAGAGGTATAGTCAATACAGGAAGTAAGCTCAGGCAGTTGCAGCGTAGAGTCACAATACGTCGCATTGGGGCCAATATTGAACTGGGTATTTGCCAACCCGCCACAACGTACGATGGCCGAATCTACGGGAATGGGATCTTCATTGGTCCAGGCATCTCCTGGATCATATCGTTGAGCTGTGCATGGATCTTCACCAGTGCCGAGACATTGCGCCTGCAATAGAGCCGTACTACACAGCGTAAATAAACAGAAGGTCGCAATCTGCAACAGACCGGGTAGTCTATTACAATGCCTTGCCGAATTTGTGAAAGCCAATTTTCTAAGCATAAGAGAATTTTTTGCGTTCAGATGAACAACAAACAGCAGCTGTATCGACTCATCACTGGCAGGTCACTGAGGTATATTCTGACCAACCAATACACGGGTGTAAGGCCATGTATTTTATCAAGTCGTACGGCGAAAACCATCTCCGGATCCATCATATACAACTTGGCATTGTGGCCTGATTCTAGATCCAGTCATGGGCAGAGTGCACTTTAATTCTCTTACCAATTCCGGTGACGAATCGCTGGCGGGCATGCTATTGCAATGAAGTAGTATCCGAACCAGAAGAACTAACTGGAGGAGGTGGGTCTGTCTATATTCATCAAGATTATTATTTGTTGTTTAAAATAAAAATGGTCTCCGAGTGATTGCACATTTGGGTCAATTTCATACATGACCTAATCTAAATCCAACAAAATATAAGTAATCATCAGCACAGTCAAGAAGATCTCTTCTTGGCACAAAATAATACGATGATGTTCCGATGAAACGCGCACAGAGTTTCATGGTCATAATTTGTTGTTGACTGCAAAATTGAAATTTTATTCAAATAAGTCAATATTTATATATGTTTTATTCTAACATTTAACATACTCGTTTATTTGCCCTATGTTAATAAAATCGCTTAGTACCCTTTGTCTATGGCGCTTTCGCTCAGTAAAAAGCGATCTATTTCACTTTTGTTGAGTTACCTCATGAGATAGTACACTTCCCGAAAAAGAACCCATTTTTTTTCCATTGACAAATACCCTGTCCATCCCAGTCGCCAGCTGAAAAGGATCTTTCCAAGTTGCATTTTCATGAATGTCGTCTGGATCAAAGACTAAAATGTCAGCATAGAAACCTACTTGTAAAAGACCTCGCCGAGGTAATTTTAAGATCTGCGCGGGTAGCCCAGTCATCTTGTGAATGGCCTGAGACAGGGGTATTCCCTTATCTGCAACCACATACTTTTCAATAATTCTCGAGAAAGATCCATATCCACGGGGATGTCTCATCGTGGGAGAACCGTCTGAGCAAATAACTATTTCAGGGTGAGTAATAAACATATCCTGTAAGGCATCATCCATCACGAAATAAGCACCTGATGCACCAAAGGGCCCCATGTCCATGAGAATATCGACATACGTTTTTCCACTTTGGTTTGCCAGTTCTTCGAGCGTGCGCCCTGCATATGGACCGGTGCCAAATAGCGTAGCGCCCGGACCATTACGCTGCATAATTTTTGCGTCCAGGTATGCTCTTAATTCTTGAATGCGCTCTTTTTTGGCCTCGGTAAAATCAGATGGAGTCTTGGCCCATTTCGGAAACACGATTCCTATACCCGTATAGCTTGCTGAGTAGGGGTAGACTTCGGCCGTCATTGGGTAGCCGTCTGCTTCCTTGCCACGGATGAATTGCAAAACTTCTTGAGCTCGCACAGGTCCCTTGCCATAGGTGACTTTGAGATGAGATACATGGGTGCGACAGAAGTGATTGCACCAACCGAGCTCGGTGAGTGAATTGAGTATCTGGCTGTCATCTTCACTGCGGATGTGACTCATCATCACTCCGTCAAGCTCACCGACTTCTCTGGCCAGCGCAATCAACTCTAAGCTGTCTGCATACATTCCCGGCACGTATTCCAGCCCAGTAGTGAGACCAAGGCAGCCAGCACGCAGATCTGTGGCAAGTGTCAGGGCCATCTCGGTACGCTCACGTTCATTGGCTGCCCGCCCCTGAGGTACACCGACTTTGCTGCGTAGCGAGCCATGTCCCGACATCATCGCAATGTTTAAAAGGTGGGGTTTTTGTCTTAAGCGCCCGAAATAATCTTCAGCATTCGGAGCTGAACTGATGGCACTGCTTCCATCCTGTCCAAGTACGATGGTGGTCACACCCATCGCCAAAAAATTCGTAAATGTGGTGCCTGAATCGAGGGGATCTCCGTGGGCATGCGGATCGATAAATCCCGGAGAGACCACTTTTCCCGTCGCATCAATGATTTCTTTTATCTGGAGCTCGGTGGTGTCGATGAGCCCGATGAAGGCGATGGTGTCACCGACCACGAGCACATCCACTAGACGAGAGGATGTACCGTCGCCGTTGTAGAGCTCACCACCTACGATGGCTAGGTCATACACAATACGCTGGTCGGCACGTTCAGCCTGAAAATTGCCATCGGTCGTTTGGCAGCCGCTGCCTGTCCAGATGAAGGATGTTGCAAGCCAGCACCAAATGGCAATGCAAAAAAAATGTCGGCCATGTGTCATTGGGCTAAATTAGTGCATACGTAAAGAAGTTGCCCTATTCTGGTCAGAACAAAGTGATGGCAGCTGATCGAGGATGCCCTATCGTCAGATGAGTCTGAAAATTGAGTTTCGGGCATTGAAACCACTTAGTCAACAATAATGGAAGTTGAAGGTTATGTTGAATGTAACTATCTTGCTACTATGGAATCGAAGGCAAAGACATTGCTGGACGAAGGTGAAGCCGACAAACTCGAGCGAATCGCCTATATCCTCAAGACTGTAGCTCATCCGCTACGCTTGGGTATTGTGCACTTGCTTGAACAACATCCGCGTCTTTCGGTCTCGGATATTTGTACGATGTTAGGATCTGAGCAATCACTCACTTCCCATCATTTACAGAATATGAAGTTGAAGGGTCTGCTTAGTGTAAAGCGCGATGGTCGCTCCATGATGTACTCGCTCAAGGAGCGTGATGTCTCGCTGATCATTGAGTGTTTGGAGAATTGTCAATGCAACATGTAGCGTGAAAAAGATACCCCCTCAATTTGCACAAGCTCAAGCGTGTGAAATTCCTCGTTGGCAGGAGCTCAAGACCAGGTTACAAAATCACACACCGGCAGAATTCAAAGTTTTGCTGGAGGAAGAGCAGGAGGGTATCCTGCTAGACGTGCGTACTACCGCAGAAGCTGAAGCACAAAAATTGGACGGAGCGACAATGATGGATTATCTCGCCCCTGATTTCTTGGACAAGATGGATAGCCTCGACAAAGAAAAGCGTTATTTGATTTACTGTCAGTCTGGCCGCCGCTCGGTACGCACATGCACCATGATGACGAATGCAGGTTTTAAGCAATTGCACCATCTCGATGGGGGCTTGAATGCATGGAACAACCACTTTTCAATAGTGTGAGTGCCGTGGTTTTTCGTGAGGTAGAAGAAGCAGATCTGCCTGCCGTTGTCGAAATATTCAATGAAAATATTCTAGCTGGAGATGCCACACTGTGGCAAGTTCCTTTTACAATTCCGTCATTTATGGAGTTTCTTACTGCTTTTGGTGATCGCGAAAAAGCCTACGTTGCCATGAAAGGCGATCAGGTTTTGGGTTTAGGCTTGATCAAGAAGTATCACCCCAAGCCGGGCTATGCGTATGCTTGTGATACCTCGGTATTCTTGAGCCGCAGTGAATTGCGTAAGGGATATGGCACTAAATTCAAAAAATTTATTCTTGCAGAGTGCAAACGGCTTAATTACCATCATGCCGTTGCAAAGATACTTGCCAGCAACGAAGCAAGCATCAAATACAACCAGCGTCTGGGCTATGAACTGGTTGGAATTCAGCGTGAAATAGGAAGAAGAGGGGATGAATGGCTAGATGTCGCTATTTTGCAGTACATCTTTGCAAATGACTGATACTACGACAACCAAATCTTTTCGAAAAACGGAGGACTTTGCAGCACTGCTGATGGGAGGTCTTATTCTGCTCAGCGGGCTATTGGTGATTTTTATGGGCTATGCCAATAAAATTACGGCCGAGCAAAAAGTCATCAACCAGGCCATGGAGGCGATTCCTGCACCCTTTCACACGGTAGAGTGGTATGATCAACTTGCCGCGCTCAAGAAACTGGAAGGAGAGAAGACTGCTGTTGGATCATTCCTGAAAAAATGGACGGGAAAGCCGGGAGGTTGGAAATCAAACCCCCTGAGCAGCATGCAGAAATCAGAAAGGGCAGCTGCTGCTGACCGATCTGAAGTATCCACCCAGCATGATAGCTATACGATCGAGCTTGCTGATTTGCGTCAGCTTGCAGAAGCTGCACAGGCCAATGCCAACGCAGAAAATTATCAAGACGAGATACTCAATGCCAATGCCGAGCAGGCTATCGCGAGCTGGAGAGCGCATGCCGATAGCCAGTCATCGTTACGTAAGAAGGCTACGTCCAAGCCATTTAATCAGTGGCCATATTTGGTGCTGCTGGCACTCTTTTTTACTCTTCTCTTTGGCCTTTCGCAAATAGGTCTGGGCGGGGAGTTTTTGATTTTTGCAAAGGGCTTTGCTTTTGTCTTTGCCCTAGCAGTCATTTGCCAATTGTTAGGCCAGCAAGCCAATGCCAAGGACATCGGTTTTGGATATGCCGCTTGGGCCATCCTGCTGGGACTACTCATCAGCAATACGATCGGGACGCCGACATGGGTAAAGCCAGCACTCGTGAGTGAACTCTACATCAAGACTGGACTGATCATTTTAGGTGCTGAAATACTTTTTGGAAAAATCCTGGCTATCGGATTGCCTGGAATATTTGTAGCCTGGGTGGTCACGCCCATCGTATTACTAAGCACATACTGGTTTGGTCAAAAGATCTTGAAAATCCCGTCTAAGACGCTCAATATGACCATCTCTGCAGACATGAGTGTCTGTGGTGTATCTGCCGCTGTTGCCACGGCAGCAGCTTGCAATGCTAAGAAAGAAGAACTCACTCTGGCTATTGGGTTGTCCATGATCTTTACCTCTGTGATGATGATCGTCTTACCCATCGTGATAAATTCTCTTGGACTGCCAGAGGTGTTGGGAGGTGCCTGGATTGGCGGTACGATTGATGCGACGGGTGCAGTTGTTGCCGCAGGCGCATTTTTGGGCGACACTGCCCTGAATGTTGCCGCTACCATT
>CAJQNM010000556.1 GCA_905479665.1 uncultured Saprospiraceae bacterium | reverse complement strand
AGGCCTAGGGAGTGATTTTCTCTATGCCGACCCTACGGAGCTTGTGATCTTTCCAGACAATCATGATATGAGCCGCATATTTACCCAGGTCAATGAAGACTATGACCTTTTTCGCATGGCGATCAGCTATATCCTCACCATGCGGGGTGTGCCACAATTATATTATGGAACAGAAATATTGATGAGTAATCCAGGCACCGAAAGCCATGGCATCATTCGATCTGATTTTCCTGGCGGCTGGGCTGGAGATACGATAAATGCATTTCAAGATATTGGACTCTCTGATCAGCAAACGGAGGCAAAGAAATTCGTCAAGAATTTATTGCAGTGGCGAAAAAATAAATCTGTGATTCATTACGGAAAATTAATGCACTATACTCCACTTGATGGTGTCTATGTTTATTTTCGATACAATGAGGATCAGACAGTGATGGTGGTGCTCAATAAAAACAATTCAAAAACGGCCTTAAAACTTGATCGATTTGCGGAGCGTTTGCGAGGTCTCAGTCAGGGGCATGAGGTCATTAGCGATCGCACCATTGAGCTGGGAGACACACTGGAACTGCCCGAAAGGTCTGTTATGGTGGTTGAGTTTTAAAGCATTAGGTATTTTCCGTTTAGGATCGCCCCGACTATAGCATCGTGACTATACAGCAAAAGGGCTGGGCTGTCACCAAGGTCTAAATAATTGGGTGGTTTTTGCCGTGGACCCAAGAGATGCAGGGTTGTTTGCATTCGGTCTTCTCTCGTTGGCTCATGATCGAGGCGAAGATAGGTGTGCCCACGGGCGATAAATGTTTTTGCATCAATGCTGGCCAACTGCGACGATTGTGTCACGAGCGTCGTATCAATTCCCCCAAATGAGAGTGTCAAACCAATTGCATCGAGTTCGTGATAACCAAAATAATTGTGCAAATCACCAATATCGGAAATCGTACCGTGGGTATAAAAGGTATCAGCGAGCTCAATTTCAGAATTGCGAAAACCAAGATCAATCACAAAATTATCCCCACCCATAGAGAAAGTCGCATTGCGCACGATGAGTTCATGCAGTCGTCTCGAGTTGAGCGGGATTGCCTCGTACTCTTCAAGAATATTATTGCTGTATGAAGCGGTGTGCATATTGCGAAAGGCGGTCATTAAAGCGATAAAATTATATGTGCGTAATTTTTGTTTTTCGGGATCATCGCGCAGACCACCTGTCTCAATTAAAATGGTGCCGGTGCCCCATTTTTGAATGTTATCACCAAATGCACGGGGTTCAAATTCTGCGGAGTAGCGACCGATCTGATCGGGTAAATAATATTGCAATGTATCATTGATAGCAACAATTAATTGCATCGCCGCCTGCCGTCTTGATCCCCAAGTTTGCTCTTCATCAGCGGCGGGAGCCAGAAAGGACATGCTGGCCGTATTTTTCGTCTTGCCTGCAGAAGTATACCGATTTTGATCATGTAAATTAAATCCCCAGCGAGGGCTGATCCGATCATTTGCCTCTTTCAGTATTCGTGATTCGGGATTTTGTAAGCGGAGGGCGTCGCGATTTAAATCGATGGGTAGCGCGTTGCGACGCTCAAATCGATCGGCGCCATCCGGGTTGAGCATCGGGATAAAATAAAGACTGAGTTGACTCAGTAGATCTTGATCCTGCGGCAACCATAGACTCGAGTCTTTCAGATAATTAAAAATATCAAATAAGGCCATGGTTGCGGTCGGCTCATTGCCATGCATTTGCGACCACAATAGCACTTTGATCGGGCCGTGCCCAACTTTGATCTGGTAGATGGTTTTGCCTTCTATCGAGCTGCCCAAGGAGTCGACCGCAAAGCGATCCGTCGGTAATGCATGGATAAGATCCTCGATTAATGCATGTTTAAATCGTCGATCGGTAATCCGCTCTTCCACGACCAGGTCATGAAGCTGAAAGTAGGGAGACTGACCCCATGTGATTGTCAACACACAGACGATCAGAGCCGCCAAGATCAAAGTACGTCGCATGATCACAGGTCAGTAAATGGATCTTCACTCAAACCTACATCTGCAAATACAGTTCCGGCCTCTACATGATCGATCATCTGCACGGATCGACCGAATACTGTGTGGGTGGTAGAGATCATGGCGCCCCCAGGTAGTTTTTGCCAGCCTTCCCAAGAAGTACCGACACCACCTATAGGAATAATCTTGACCCACATTTTCCAGTGCTGCGGTAGTCCGCCTTGATCCAACAGCCAGACATAGCTATCTCCAGGAGTAGTGCCTCCCGAGTGAAATTTTACTTTTAGTCCTTCTCGGCCATCTTTTAAGGTAACGATCGAGCGCTCGACACCTGGATCAAAAGCTTTGACCACAGGGTTGAGCCAGTAGCTGTCATTGCAGAAGTAGTTCCAGGCATCTTTTACTTGTTGGTCGGCTTCGTCACCGCTCACTTCTAGCCCGGCTTGGGTCACATCACCTTTTTGCGTTTTCGTGTCAAGCAAGACTTCGTAATTGTCCCAAGATACCTTGACGAGATCTCGATCTTTATCCCATATGTAGTGATGCTGATCCATAAAAGACCATCGCACCCACGCTGTTTTTTTCCAGGCCTGTCCATCGACCGCGTCAATCATCTTCTGAGCCAAGGCATCTGCCGCATCTCCTGTTGCACCAACAGGTTCCTTTTCGTTAAGAATAAACAGGGCTGTAACGGCACCAATGATCAGGATGGCGAGGACAATCCCGACTATTTTTAGCAATTTCTTCATCGCGCAAAGATACGGTAATTCATACCTCCATTTGGGCTCTGCTGCCTTTTGTCCTACCTAAGTTCTCAACTTTTGCGTAAAAATGGCAAGAGTTGGTAACTTGAGATTGAAATCAAAACGGGTGAAAGCTAATAGACAAGTTGTTTTGGATAAATTAGCTCTTTAAAATTCAAGGCAGTTGCTATGATTTTACAGCCCAAAGTTGTTAGATAATATTTGTAAGATCCTCTTGCTTTTTTTATTAAACCTTTGACCCTTAGTCTTTTAATAATCCTTGAGATTTGTCCAGAAGACTTGTTTTTTAGTTTCCCTTTGAGGTGTTTATTCCTAAAACCCCGAATGGTGAAATCTCCACAGACTATGGCTTTGAGTACTTGTTCG
>CAJQNM010000555.1 GCA_905479665.1 uncultured Saprospiraceae bacterium | reverse complement strand
CATCGGTATACTCCGAGGTCCAACCCATCCCCTATCTTCATCGATAAAGCCAATCCCTTGTAAGTCCAAATATGTACTATCTACCTGCAATATTGTCCAAGTGTCTCCGCCATCTATTGTCTTGACAATACTTGCAGAACTACCTACGAAAGCCTCCACTGCTCCATATGCAATTTACTCTGTGACAAAACCCAGTTTCCAAATGTACTCAAATTCATTTTGTGTATTTAGTACTCCCAACCAGCTATTTCCGCCATTTTTAGTTTTTAATATTATTCCTCCTGAACTTTCCTTGATACCTCCTATGAATGGTCGTGTGTTTACAATTCATAGTCAGCAATAATTTGCTTTATTCCTTCTGAATAGCTTGTTACTGCAAAATCAGGAAATCGATTTTTGAATTTACTGGAATCAAAGATATTATCTACTCTGTACCGAGGCAGTAACTCTTGGATTTCCTTTGCATTTTCATTAAAGAATGCGGCCAGCTTCAACACAAAGGAGCTGAGTGTTCGATATTTAATCTCTCTTCCCAATTGTTTTGAAATTTCTCCAATGAACTCTTTGTAGGTAAGTCGATTGTCATCACACGGCAAGTGCCATGTTTCCCCAAATGTATTTGGTGTATTTCCGATCAGCGCCATGGCCTTGCTTGCATCAGGTGTGAAAATTAATGTCCTAAGGACATTATCATTCACGAGGACTTTCGGGGTCTTTCCATTTCTCAAATTTTCAAAAATTAAAGCATTGGTTATTCCCTTCGTTTTACCAGGTCCATAAAATTCCGGAGCCCTACAGATTACTGCTTCAAGCTCTTCATCATCAATCGCATCAAGCAATATCTTCGCGGCTTGCCCTTTAGCTATTCCTTTCTTTCCCGTCGAAGTCATTGGCGTATCTTCTTTTTGAATCGCACTACCTTGCGGATACGCATACGTATTGTCAAAATACACCAGCTTGCATTGATTGTACTTGCATCCTTCAATGACATTCTTCATCATTCGGCTCCAGTCCCTCAGCCAAATTTCTGTTTTGTAAGGAAGCCCAACCGTCATGTAAGCTATCTTTGTATCTCTCAGGGCATCTTTTACATTTTCGATATTCAATAAATCACCCTTAAATAGATCATCGTTGCTATCTACCCTTTGTGGATTTCTGCCTACTAATCTAATTTCGGAGGTATAGTTTAGTCTGAGTTCTTTGGCCAACTCCTCTCCGATAATCCCATTTGCACCTAATATTGTTTGCATTTTTTATTTCTATTGATGGACACCAAAGCTTCAAACGTAGTGCCGCTGAGATAGTAGGTATGACGTCTTCGCAGCGCGTATTATGCGCTTGCTTCAAAGTTACACAATATGTTGTTTCATGTTGTTTATCTTTGGAGGTTTGAATGAATACACCAAATAAGTCTTGATTTTCATCTAGGTATTATGATCCGACTTGGAAAGTATTCACTTCTATTGTGCTTTATTTTGCCATCCTCCATAGACGCACAGGAAGATTTTTCAATTAGGATTTTGCCGTCATTTCATAAAGAAATCAAAATGAAGGTATATTTCAAACATTGAGCCTACTCCGGAAAGTGCCATCTTCATAAAATGAGTCGATTTTGGATGAGATTTGCACTTTTTCGAGATTATCAAGCGATCTCCTACCATTGGAAGGAGGAAAGGTGCGGTGCACCTTTGAGCGTAGATAACCGCGTCTAGCGGATGTACGGAATGCCTGAGTATCAGCCAGTGTAAAGTCTGATAGGTATGTATGCAGGAAGGGCGCAGTTATTTTGTGCCAGGATAAGGCGCAGGTTCCCGAGTATAGCAGAGCTATATGAGGGGTTCTGCAACGCAATACTGGTGCAAAAGAACCAGCCAAACTGTATAGATATTTATCAGACATTGCACCAACTGAGAAAAATGAAAAGATCGCCAAAAGAGTCATTTTTGATTTGGCAACCTTTTCAGAGTGCGCTCAGCAATAAAATGCTTAATTTAATGGCGACATCAGAATGTGACCAATGGGCCCTCAGAAATACACCGGTGATTTCGGTGAGGATCAGTTAAGGCATCTCCTGCGCAGATCTCTCTTCGGTTACCGCAAAGCTGACTTTGAAAATCTACGCGATCTCAGTCTCGATGAAGTGGTGCACGAATTGCTGACTCCTCTGGAGGTTCCCGGGCCACCCGTCAATAATTACCATGTGCATTACCCCGACCCTCAGGTGGCCAAAGGCGAGGTATGGTTGACTAAGCCGGCAGCTTGGGCTGTAAATCCAGAAAAAGGAGGTGAAATTGAGTTGGGGAGAAACAACTCCATGATGATCTGGCTGCTGCGCAGAGCGCTGCAGGGTGAACCTCGACTCCACTATAAAATGATTTTCTTCTGGCATAATCATTTTGGTAATCAGACGAATTTTGTAGAATCGGGCAAGATGACATATCGTCATTTCTCTACACTCTGGCGACTGGCGTATGGAAGCTTTCGCGAGATGGTTCATGAAATCACCATCGACCCCCATATGTTGGCTTTTCTAAATGGCACGGCCAATTTTAAAGATGAACCCGATGAAAATTTTGCTCGCGAACTTCAAGAATTATTCTGTATCGGAAAAGGCCCGAAGGCTAAATACACAGAATCTGATGTGCAGGAAGCAGCACGGGTACTGACTGGCTGGGGAATAAGGTGGGAAACCATCACCGAAGAAGATTTAGCGATCAGCACATTTTTTGATTTTCAACATGCCACTCAGGACAAGCAATTTTCTACGTTTTATGGTGGCAAGAAAATTACCGGAAGAACTGGCGAGCGTGGGGCAGAAGAATTGGATGAACTATTGGATATGATCATCCAGCATCCTGAGTGCGCTAGATTTATTTGTCGAAAATTACATCGCTATTTTATTTCTCACGAAATATCTGAAGAAACCGAGAAAGAATTTATTGAGCCCCTTGCCGAGTTATTTATTGCTGAAAATTATCAGATCATGCCCGTGGTCGCTGCGATGTTGAGTAGCGACTATTTTTTTAGTGATCAAAACATCGGATCCATGGTGAAAGCGCCAATGGATGTGATGGGCGGATTTATTCGAAATAATTCGATCGATTATATTGCTGACCCCGATGATCTGGATGAGGACTACTGGACTCATTTACTGATGATCAACAATATGCAATTAATGGGGTATAACGTGGGCAATCCGCCGTCCGTTGCCGGCTGGCCAGCATATTACCAAATACCAGCCTACGACAAACTTTGGATTACCACATTTACCCTGATCACGAGAATTATTCTCTCTGATGGATTTATTGATGGCGGGTTTTGGACTCCGCAAAAATTAATTCCATTTGATTTTCTAGGATACACAGATTCGCTCGATGATCCTCTCGATCCAAGTGCACTCATTGACGAATTATGTCGCACCCATTTGGCTGTTCCCTTGGATGAACAGCGCAAAGATCAACTCAAGTCCATCCTATTGACCGGCCAATCAACAGATAGCTATTGGACCAATGCGTGGAGCGACTATCAAACAGATCCATCAAACGAAACCGCTAAGTCGATCGTCGAGAGTAGACTTAAGTTCTTCTACATTTCCTTCTTTCAAATGCCTGAATACCAATTGCTATGAGAAGAAGAGATTTCTTACATCAATCAATT
>CAJQNM010000554.1 GCA_905479665.1 uncultured Saprospiraceae bacterium | reverse complement strand
TCATAAAACTCGTCGAGCTTGGACAGGGCAATCTTGGTGAGCAAGGGCGCATCAAAAGCCGGAATGTAATAGTAGATGCAACGTCTCAAAAAAGCCGGTGGTAGCTCCCGTTCGTTGTTGCTGGTGATGAGTACCAGGGGTTTTGCGTGCTGCGAGGCGTTGACAAATTTATCCTTTATTTCTTGCACCTTAAAGCGCATCTCGTCCAATTCCAGCAGCAGATCATTTGGAAAATCAATATCTCCCTTGTCGATCTCATCAATGAGGAGTACTGGTTTTGCACCCTTGTTTTCTCCTGCGACAAACGCATTGCCCAAGGCACCCAGCTCCACATAGGCCGCAGGATTTGCAGCCCGTTGCTGCGCCGCTTTATCTTGAGTAATGGTCGCATCACGCAGTCGACGCACATGATCAAAGACATAGCCGCCATCTCGTGCTTTACTCTTGGACTTTACATGCCATTCGAAATAGTACTTATAGGTGTCTTCTTGATGGAAGTGATGTGCGACTGCCTGAGCCAGTTTGCTTTTTCCACACCCCGGAGCCCCCTTCAGGAGCAAAGGGCGATCGGTGGCCAGAGCAGCATTGACAGCATTCGCCAGATCTCTGGACACAATATAAGTGCTGACTTTCTTATTAGTACCCTTGTCTACATAGACTTTGGATTTATCTTCAAGATTGTAGTCCAATTCGTAGTCTTTGACTTTGGCACCCCTCAGGGTAAATTCCTCCACGTCCTTTGCAAATTCCAATAGTTTCATATCAATTTTGCTCTTATTATTTATCCGATAATCTGTTTTCTTGGGATCCTGATTTCATCACAGATGCGGGCGACGACCGCTGATGGGCAGCAATCCTCAAATTTTTCCGGTTTAATCGTTTCTGAAATCCTACTCACCTCATCAAATATTGCTTTCTGAGCACGTGCATTGGTTAGGAGAGGATTGACACTATAGGTGTCTCGCCACAATTCTAGCATCTCCCTGTTCACAATAGCAGGTGGAGAAAATTTCTTGGTAAAAACCCGGTCTACCACAGGTGTGTTCAATGCAGCACCCTGGACACTTAGACAAAACACAAAAATTTTGGCATCATCACCTTTCTCATCTTCGGCCACCATTCCAATCTTATCGATAACCTTGCTGATGGCTTTATTATTCTCCCTTGTATCATCCTGGTGATCAACAAACACAATGAATCCCCCCGAATCCAGCAGGTTAGCGACATTGCTAATCAGATTTGTACTATTATAATGATGTTCGAGATTGTTTTTTAAGGCTTCAAAGAAATCCATAGATTCTACAACAGAATTATCGATGACAAAGGTAGGAGGTGAAATAAGCTGATATTTTAGCTTGATATAATTAATTAAAAACCGGATCAGGCGAGCGTTTAAAACACGGGCAAAAAATACCCCCGCAGTATTCGAGGCCGCTTCTATTTCGATCAATTCACTTTTCATCGGCTTGCAGTCGAAATTTAATGCAATCGCCTTGCGCGCACCGAAGTTGATGGGATTGTCGTCGAGTGCCTTAATGAAGTCGTCATTATCAAAGAGCTCAACCACAGAATCTGTGTAGTGATATATTTGATCATCACGGATCTTACGGACAAAGGTATTGTCAACAAATAGATCGGTCGTGGTCACTCCTGACTTCAATAGGAACAGGGCCTTACAGTGATCCATGGTAGCGAGCGTATCATCAAGTACAAAGTCACATATCGCCGGAGGCAGGATTTGAGGAGTCGCGCAATGTACTAGCAATCGGGATCTCGCCAGGCCAAAAGGATCGTCGCCATGCCGATCTCTGTCATTGAGCAAATTCAGGTCTTTCTGTTCGATCTGGACGTACTCCAACTGCTGATCAAAACCCTTGTCGAGATATGCCCGGGAAAACGCCAGCTCCAGCTGCTCATCATTAAACCAATTGACGCAGACAACGGGATCTTGATTGGCATCGCCAAAATGTACTAGGTGATGCATTTCACGGAGAAAATCCGGAGGCGACATAAATGTGGCCCCAAATTCCTTATCGACGTAGGCAATCTGCAAGGCATTGAGTGCAGCCTCTTCATCGCCATCAGCAGCCTCCCCGCGCACCAGAACCTTATTGGAAAACTTATTGCGGTCTCCCTCGCCAACCTCAACCAATGCTGCTTCAAATGACTGGTTGTATGATTTATTTTGCTGCAGCAATGCCCTGTAAAAGGACAATTGAAATTTGATCGCAAAACTATTCTCAATTTGATTGTCACCAGCTGTACCAACAACCACAGGGATATTCCGACCATTCACAATCTCCACCAAACCGCCTGAATGGCAGGTCGAGAAAAAACAAAATTCAATATTGCGCTGATCGATCAAAGTACCCAGCGCTGAGTTTTTGAGCATAAAGTCCTCATATGGAAATCCAGATGGCGACCCGTGTCCACTAAAATGCAAAAACAGCTTGTCGATGCCCTCCTTAGGGTCGATGTGCTCATTGATCACATCAATAATATCCTTTGGAGTGCTGCACTTGGCTTTCGCCAGACGCACGCCATTTCCCACTAACACTTGCAAAGCTGGGTAGAAATCCTGATCTTCTGTAGCGACGATCTCGGCACCTCCGGGCGTATTGAGATATATGACGACAAGTTTGCGTGAATCCATCCTACAAATCAATCAACAACGGAAACTGCTCATTGTCATCAAGTAATATTTGGTCTAATTGCGATTCCTCGCCAGGCTGCAAACTCTCAAATGAGCGAGCTTCTCCCTTCAGTGATTTGATATTTTTCATCCAGTCGCCGCGAGAAAACCTCCCGGTCGTCGGATCAATATTGATCTCTAGACAAGTAAAGGCAAAAGTCAAATCAGTGGGGCCTTCAAACATGACCTGGTGGTCTGCAGTTTTTGACACTTTTACATTTGCACTGGAGTTTGCCACAGCCTGCTCAATCATGGGGATATCTACTGCCACCGCTGTCTCGGCTTCGGTTAGCGAACTCAATGTGAAATTGTTGGACACCAATACATCTGTGATGAGGGCAAGCCTGATGTGCTTCTCATTTATGGCTGGGTGGAGCATAAAATTATTGATGTCACCGAAGATGTCTTGCGACAAGATACTCCCAAGTTGCAACGGATCAATAAATCGACGACGCACATTGGTAAATGAAAAAGCCAGCTTTTTCGACTTGGAGAAAGACGCGCTCACCGACGCCGGGTCTGTGCCCATTGCCTTCAGAAAGCCACCTAAGATTTCAAAACCCAAACTGACGTCTGTCGCTTTCGAGACGGTATCTGATACCTCTGCTACCGTTTCCTCATTTAGCGGGACACTCTGTGTAAAGCCCCCTTTGACTAAGAATTTAAATTCTCCCAGGTACTGCTGCTTCTTCTTATTGATTTCTAGTACAGTCATTGGCTTGATACGAGCCTCTGGTACGCGCAGTGGATTTGCACGAAAGTGATCTCTAATGTGATCAGTGATCTTGTTTTTACAAATTCTTCCCATTGGTTTTATTTAGAGTTTAATTGAATTTATTGAAGGGTTCATCTCAGGATTTCGACAGGGCCCGCAGAAAATTCTGAGCGACTTTGTGATATCCTACATTGTTGGGATGGATCTCATCCATCCATTCGTTGGCGCCGATAGTATTTCGGTTGTCGACATAGGTCACCCAGGAAAACTCATGCTCGAATCCTTTTAGGAGTTCGTTGAAGTTGTCCACAAGGTACATGACAATGCCATGCCGGAATGTGGCATCGTGTATACCAGCTTCGATCATATATCGATTGGCCCAGCCTTTCTGAATTGTCCTTTCATCTAGGTCCTCACGGATATAATCGTATCCATGAATAAGAATCCGTACCTCAGGTTGCAGCTCTCTGATTTTATTGAAAAACATCTTATACCCCTCTTGCAGAAATGTCATCTTGTTTTCCAGTTTATCCGTAAGGAGATAATCCTTTACAGCGCTGCTCTGCTTATGGTCAGGATTCAATAATTCCTTAATACCCTCTCCCACAACATCATTTCCACCACCACTGATCAGCACATATTCTGGCTTCAGCCGTGCTACCTCCGTAAGCAGCTCCCGGTTCTTGATGTAATCGGCAATCTCATCCCCAGCATCTGCCAAGCTAAGCAGGCGATAATCATCCATGATGTAGTCAAGCGTGTCTCGTACTCCGGGCTTGGGAAAGAGAAACCAGCTGTCACCCTCGGCCACGACAATAGGTCCATCCTTGTGTCGCTGCCGCCGAAATTTCCTTCGACGAGACCTATTGTATAATCTATTAAGAAATTGTACCAAGACATTACTCGTAGCGCGAGTAGCTTCGACAGCTGATTGGTTTTTATTATGTCTGATCTCAAGGGCAGCCTGACCATCTCCATTAATCTTTGCCAGATCATCAAAGTAAAGCTCCTTGATAAATGGTGCCAGCTCAGCGCTGTCCGCATATTCCGGCCAGAGTGATTCTAGATCGCCACTAATGACATTATACGCACCATTCGCAAGCTCGATTCTTGTGATGCATGTGCCCCATTTTTCACGGACCTCCTCAACATCTCCACCCTCACCACGCATGATGGTATGGGCCAGCCCTTTTGTAGACGTGTCAATAGTCAACGGCTCATCCAAGCCCGGATCGAGATAATTTCCGTCCTGCAGCGCAGAGGTAAAATCCTCAAAGTTATTGTAGATAAATTTGTAATAAAACCATTCTTCTTTCCAATTATAAATTTCTTTGTAAGCGTCGAAAAAGACTCGGGCCATTGCCACATCTTTATGATCATAAAATACTTTCGTCTTTCCGGGTTCAAGCTCTATGACAATTCCATCAAATGGCTTGGAAGTAATACTAAAGTCAGAATTGAGAGCCAGAACCCCAATAAATAGCTTCTCCTTGGAGACATTCGTCACCTCGATTTTCATTCGTTGAAACTGGAGGCCTCCAGTAGATCGATTCTCTTTGGGAATTAGCCGACACGTTCGATTTGTCGCATCAACCAATGATCCGTCTTCAGGAGTTACGGTCACTTTGATCGGGGACGTGTCATAATCCTCTGCCGGATTGTCTAAAGAATAAAAATGATGCCATTTGGCGAACGTCTTAAGTTGCCCTTTGACTAGCGCAGCTAGATTGGGATCATCAAGACTTAGCTGCTTTGCCAATGGTCTGAAATCCTCCTCGGGTAGAGTGAGATATGCAAAGCCATTAAATAGTGTTATTGCCACCCGCGCATCATTGGCCACCAGTTCTACATTCTCGCATTGTCTCACGGCCGCTTGAGTAGCAGCGACTTCCAAGTCCGATGCTTCGATCGCATTGATAGCCACTCTCAGGACATCAAATGTGCTCTTTTCTGTATGCGCTGGATATGTTTTGTCAAAGTCAATAACATTGAGCACACTTGAGGGCATTTCGAGGACAGCATGGTCTGGTGCAACGGATGAAACAGGCATGGCAACTTGTTCGCCATCTTCAACCTGAACCAAGACTTCCATGCCCTTCTCTACACCAAGTAGAGCACCTCGGGAGTAAACCCATCCTTGAGCCACATTGTTTGTCACAATCCCAGAGGGAAATGACACGCCATTCGGATTAAGATTGAGCCAAGAGCTGTCAGCACTCATTTCACCTTCACCTTGCACGGTGATTATTGGTGTCTGCTGTTTTTTTGTGACCTTTTTCATGCTGATCTTGGCCCACCGAGCAATATCATTGTATGTGAGATTACCTTGTGTCGTCTCTAACAAACTCAATAGATATCTAGTAAAAACACCACCCTTGCTATCCTCCCAGGATGACTCGCTGGAGAGACAAGCTCCAAGGTGTACATGATTTTTGAAGGGGATAAAGACTTCACGTTTACCGTCAATCATTTTCTCGACTGACGCATCTCCGGCAAAAATGAACTGCTCATATTTTCTTGGTGGAAAGGTTCCTGTGATGCGACGGATTGCATCTTCCGATTCATCTTGCATGTCCCCATGAAATGCCCGCACGATATCTCCAGAATGGCATGCATCAATAATAGTGACGATATGCGGATTGGTAGGGAGCTGATGTAAAATGTATCTCAACTCTTTGTCTGCTATCATCTGATCGGTACCGAGAGATGTAGTGTCATGACAGACGAGACACTCAAGAGCTCCATCTTGCTCCTCCGGAAATACTCCTGCCGTCTGTTCTAGGGCACCATGACCGCTGTAGTAGAGTAGAACAACGTCAGTATCTGTTGCCTTCTGAAAATGAGAGCGGATGGTGCCGATCACATTTTCACGGGTCGCTTCTACATTGGTCAATGTTATAATGGTGTCTTTTACATCATCAAACTTTCCCTCCAAAGTGCACAAGTACTTTTTTACTTTTTCAACATCACTGACACACTGTTTAAGTGGCCGGGTTGGATAGGTATCAATGCCAATGAGTAAAGAGTATAATTTCATTTTTTACTTTTTATTGAGATCACAACAACTTTAAAGGAATCAATAATGGAGTACTACTCAAGGCATTGCTGTCCTCTGGTAAAAGCGTATTGCATTATCTTCAAATATTGCCTGGATCACCTCCTCCACCTCCACCCCATAGACAGTAGAAAAGTCGTCTATCTTATCTTCCAGAACCTCCAATAATTCAACCTTGAATCCAGGCAATTGGCTAGCGTTCTTACAGCTATTGATGGCATCAGCCAATCCATCGTAGTCAGATCCGATGGCAATATGCTCCCAAGCTTTTCTTCCTTCTACTTGCTTGCCAATATTCATGATATGAATGATACTTTGAGCGATGCGCTTGGTCTTGCGACGAAGACGCTGACGCTCGTCAGCTTCATCTACTTCTTCTGTACCAACCCCAGAAGTGGCAGCGATAAATTCTCCCCTGGATCTATACATGCCGAGATAGTCCTCGGGCGCCATGTCCACCCACTCACATATCTTTTCGAAATCCTGAAGAGTCATGAATTCACATCGGGAAGAGCCCTGCCCTAATATCCTTTGATCTAGTGAGATACCTATGAGGCCCCCAAGACTGATTATTCTCTCGATATCTTCATCGTAAAGATTAATTGACTGCGAATTAAATCGTATGAGTGGGTTATTTTTAAGAATGCCTTTTGGCTTGCGAAAATTAAGCTTAACTAAGAGGTGGCCAGGAGAGGGCTCGAATAATAGCTCCTGATTTTTTCTTACTAGCTGCTCCTTAAAATGGTTTGCGATAGATGTCCCAGCAATACCCATGTGACTTGCAAGAATTCGCACCGGTTTATCTTGCTTATCCAATCGATCATAGACAGATTGCCTCCCCACATAAGAGAGATGTTTTACATCGATCCCGACATGATTTTCAATACATGCCTCGATAATCTCATCTCCCACTGGACTGTAACCCTTATCCGACATATGGACAGGGACCCAACCACTTTTAAGTACCACATCTTGGGGTATTAGTTTAGCCCCGTAACAGTGTGTGAATATTCCCTTATGAGCAAGATGGTTCAATGTCACATAACTGACAGGCTCATCCTGAATGAAAGTCTTGAATCTATCTAAAAAATCCCCATCCGGTTCTTCGGCAAGATCGTCGGTAGTATCGTAAAGACTATGGACAGACTCAATCGCCGGAAATACATTGAGCTTATTTTTATCTAGCTGGGAAATATCATCGATCAACTTTATGCCATATTTTTCAGAGTTGAGCTCAACAAATTTCTTCATAGCTTGCCACTCAAGAGAAAAGAAATCGTAGTAGGAGATCTTTCTATCTCGATACTCTTCCAAGAGGTCTTTGTCTAAGTCTGCGTTTGTCTCGTTTTTTATAGCAGATTGGATATGTTTAAGCTCAAGGAAGTTTCTTTCGAAACCTATAATTGACCAGAACACCAGACCATACTCTCCTTTCATCAATTGTTCAATCGAAGATTGTGTATCCAAAATATCCCCGACGAGGGAGGAGTCGTCACTGCACTTAAAAAAGCCTCCTAAGACGTCTATATGCGTATCAAACTCTATATACTCATAGGGTGTATGTGACTTCGTAAAAGAAGCCTTCTGGGAGGGGTGGCAGTGGAGGTCTACATTTACTTTTTTCATTGGTGGGTTTCTTTGGAGAAATGAGACAAACAGAAGTCCTCTTACATTCGACGCAAGAGGTCCGCTGTACCGTCAAAGAAAATGAAGGGTACCAGTTACTGGCATGGGCTTAGTGCATTGAGGTTATTCATAAGGTTCGATCACTTCTAATATAACGATTCTCCGCTGAATTGTCAAGAGTCTCAGTTGCAAGGCTCTCAGGGTTCTACCAGAAAGGTGCTTTCAAGATCCAATTGTAATTGACTTGTTGTCTGAGCTATTATAATCGTGTTTCAAAATTATGATTTTCAAAAGGATAATTATTGATGCTATTGATAATTTGCTCTTATGCGTTCATAAGATGTGGTAAAAAATGGATAACGGGGAGATGCTATCAAACCAAGGGAAGGGACCTATTGACTTCTGCGCTTGGTTAAAGTACTTGCGAAAATCATCGAAGCTCGAATGGTCGCCGATAAAGCTCACTTTGTGAAGAAAGACCAAATAAGTGATCGAGCTCCTATCGAACACTGCTCAATCAAAGATGCTAGTCAGAAGGCACCCTTGCGAAAGAGCTCAAAATTAATGTAGCATCTTGCACCTCGATCAGAAAGTGAATTTATTCCGTTATTAGTCATGACAATCTATTTAGTTTAGAAGAAGAACTGCTATCATCTAAATAGTGCAGTAGATAGGAAGAAACGTTACCATCTAGATGGCAGAATTTAGTTTCTGTACAGGAAGATACGGTAAAAGTAAATTTACATGTATAGATCAGGTTCCATACCTGATAATTTTATTCAGATAGCTCGGAATGGATTCAGAACTGTGACCTGGCCGGATGCAAGCGCGGTTTTGTCGGTTGAAAGCTTGCCGAGCTTGCCAATCGTTTCGCTTCGCTGCACGCTTAGGAATCCCTGTATTCGTTTTCGGCTCCATACCTGTGGCCCCAGGTCGGATGCGAGAAGGAAGCGATTCCCAAGCCCGCGGGTGGGAGGTGAGAAGGGCCGGATGCAAGCGCGTTTTGCCGGTTGAAATCTGCCGGGCTTGTCAGTCGCTTCGCGCCTACCTCGCTGGCAGGCTAAGCGCGTATGGTTTTTCCTAGTAGTCAATACCGCCCCGTTTAGGACTGTTTGTGGTAGCGAGTTCAGTTTCAAGCTGATTATCAATGCCTGAACGTCTTGCAACAAAATGGTAGGGATTGCATTAGCTGCTTACCCAGGGGTGATAATCCGAATGGAGCTTAGAGCTTTTGGTTCGAGTTCGCTTATGATTGGTCTCACATTTTGCACAACGAAAGCACATTTTTCATACAATCTCCCCTCACTACAAAATCACCATCCTCTTCACAAACCTACGCCCTTCCTGATCCAGGATATGCAAATAGTAAATGCCGGTCGATAAATCCCCCACCTTAATTATAGATCCAGGATTTTGAACCCGCTTCACGGATTTGCCAGATGCCTGGATAAATTCGATTTGCACAGCGCCCACGGCGGTGCGATTGAAGAAGGTAATGTAGTCGGAAGCCGGATTTGGTGAAATTTCATACTCATTTGTGACTTCAACCGCCTCAATGGCTGTGGTACATCCATGGTCAGAAAACTTGATCTCCCGAATGACATTTTCATCCTGGGTGATGTATAAACTGCACCCATCCAGGCTGATGGCAATGCCATTGGGCTTTGCAAAAGTAGCATCCAACGGATTTTCCGAATCCAAGGCACCGCTCTCTCCGGTGCCAGCAAGGAGTTCTACATTTCCTTCGCGGTCCATTTGAAAGATCTGATTTCCGGAGTAGCTTGCGATGTATATCTTCTCATTGGCGGGTCGATAAGCAAGGTGACCATTTCCAGCAAGTGTCGAGCCCAATGTTGTCGTCGTGCCATCTGGAGAAATTCGCGTTATTCTTGGATCGGAAAAATTGGTGGTGTAGATATTGCCTTGCTCGTCTTGCGTGATGCCATTGGCACAGGCAAAGGCTTCGCCTGAAGCAAATGCCTTGACACCACCATCCTGGGCAACCTTAAAAACGGTATTCGTATTGCAAGAGCAAACCACCAATGTGTCTTCTGCAATAATCGTTAGGCCTACGGGGCCACCGACAGAAAAGAAGGTATCATTGACTACGGTACCCTCAGGATCTACCTTTATTACTTTGTTCTCCAGGAAACTACCTTGATAAATAAATCCCTCAGAATCTATGGCGTTGCCAGTCCCCACAAACACAACATTTTGGACAAGGGTATCAATCTCTCCATCTGGGCTTATACGAAAGATATCTCGCCCTGCCTCGCTTGGCACAACCGGCAAAGGGCCGAAGTGTGAGACGATGAGACTTCCGTCTGCCTCGACGGAAACACCACCGTTGGCAGTAATTGTGGTCAGTGAGGTCACTGCCTGCGCCTGGAGCCCCACTGAAAAACGTAGTATGATCAGTGAAAGTAGAATTGTTTGCTTCATGATATCTTTGATTTGATAAAGCAACAATTCTACTTCAACCATGTCGGATGCAGGTAAATACCAAGCGGAATTGACCTATTTCATGCCTGTGGGGCCTCGGCCTTCGATTTTACGTATTCCGAGGCTGTCATTCCGAGCACCTTCTTAAAATTATTATTAAAAGAAGCTCTGTTGTTAAACCCACTCATATACATGATGGTCTTGATGTTATGCTCTTGCGACATAGTATCGAGCAGCTGCTGTGCATGCAATACGCGTCGTTCATTGAGATATTCGTTAAAGGATTTTTTCATTTTTAAATTAAGCGATTGCGAAATATGATGCTTCGGGATAGAAATCAATTTTGCTACCTGATCGATTTTTAGATTGCCATCCAGATGCAATGCATGCTCGTCAACCAAACGTACAAAGTCTGAGGCGACGCTATCTAAATATGCATCACTCAATCTGGATTTGGCATATTTAATCGTCGGCATTTTTTCTAAAACCTGCTTTCCTTTGAGAAGCTCAGGGTTGAGGATACTCAAGTAGCTGATGCAATAGATCGCTATACACATGACGAGAGAAATAGGGTAGTCCTTGGCGTTTCCGTCTATTCCTATGGCAGTCAGAATGGTATATAGAAGCATCATTGTGCCGTAGATGAGAAAGAGATAGCTAAAAAGTTTGATCCAGTTCAACTGTGTGCTTCCGTCATCATCACCGATCCTTTCGGCGCCCAGTGCCCTATTGACCTTACGTAGAATGACCAAAGGATACGCAATCAACTGGAATGACAACAACCAAAGGAGTAAGGGAGAAACCTTCCACAACCAGATAGGCACGCCGCTCTCCCTGGTATATGCGTCGATTAGTTTTTCCTCACCAGACTGGAACATGAAGGGAGCATACAGTATGAAAATAAGGGCAAAGGGAATGAGGTGGAGCAAAAAATGCTTAGGCA
>CAJQNM010000553.1 GCA_905479665.1 uncultured Saprospiraceae bacterium | reverse complement strand
CAGCGAAATATTCCAAAGTAAGTATAAATAAGTCGATCGAGGGGTTTTTTACTCCACCTTAAAAGCGGAACTAACCACGAGTGGTGTACCGTCTTTCGTCATACCCTGCACGTCGATTTGATACACTGATTTTTTATCACCGGTATAAAATTCCAAGTCGACCTTTCCATCTTTGTTGGTCATGACTTTTGGATTCCAATAAAGTGTTGTGCGAATATCAGGTTTCACATGTTCCGGCAATTTTGTATCGTAATTAGGTGCGTAAAACTGACGGGCCTGATAATAACCAGGGTGGGCAAAATCCATAATACCAACTCTAGGTGCCGCAGAGGGTGATGGCGCACTGCCCTTCCTTGAATAAATTGCAATCACCCCATTTGATGCTCTGCTGCCGAAGATGGCCGCAGTTGCGCCACTCTTTAATACGTCGATATATGCTACATCTTGTACCGCAATGTCATTGACACCATCTCCAGAAATGATGACTCCGTTAAACAGGAATAGTGGAGCATTGCTGCCGGAGACCGAAGAAATTCCTCTGATAGTCACTCGCTGACTAGGATATACACCTTCGACCTGTACACCGGCAAACCGATTTTGAAGCAAATCGTAAATAGAAGTGTAGGAGTAGGCCACCGGACCCAAGGAATCAAGAACCAGCCGCTGATCGGGTCGACTATAAATCTGGCCGGTCTGTCGGAGCTGATCTTCTTTCTCAATTTTTCGTGCCTTGACCGTCAAAGGATCTAAATCAATCGTCCATTCCCGATGACTGGAATCATTTTTTGCAATATCATGCTGTGTCTTTATATATTTTGTAATGGTTTCTTCTTTTCGCTCGTAGAAAGGAACAGCCCATTCGCTATTAACATCAGGCGACTCAAACTTATTCAATAAGATCGATACCTGACGGTCTCTTGATGATGACGTACTGGCTAGTCTCTCCTTCGCCTTTTTGTTCTTGGGCTCTCGATATTTTTGCGCTTTAAGAATGACATCCGTGGTGTCAGAGAATGTGATCCCGGTAAATGAAAACATTCCATCTTCGAGGGTAGTAGTCTCTGCAAAGATTAATTGATCGTCAAGTGCATTTAAGAAGACACGAGCCTTGATCGGTTTGTCGGACCCTCCAATATTCGTTATTTGCCCAGAAATAGTGAAACCTTCATCAGCTGCAAACCTAACTTTGAAGGGCTGATCGGACATAATATGTTTCCAATCAAATCTCCGCCAACCCTGGGTCATCATTAGGAGGTCAAGGAGCGTCGCTGCACCGCGATTAGTAGGATCGAAGAAATAACCAGGCTGTTCTATCCTACCTCTAAGCTCGGAAGTCAATAATAAAAAAGATCGAATATTAAGGTGATTCGGTGGATGGGCTACGATGGCCTTGTCCGTGACGCTTACTGAGAGATCTGCTCCATTCGTGTAAGTTGGACCTACGGCACTCTCGAGGTAAAGCGATAATTTGACCTTGGTTCTCGTAGAATAAGAGGGCTCATCAGTGCTTGCCTTAAGTTGATAATCCTGCGCTGTTTTGGAAATGAAGACCAATCGTTCACAGGTCGGAATGCCATTTGGATTAAATAGAGTAAGGTGTGCTACCCCCTCTTCGAGAGAGTCCGTAGGGATTTCAATCACTACGTGTTCTTCCTCCGAGTGTAACGATTCTGCTACAAAGCTGGTGCCGCGCAGGTGACCATACAACAATGCATTCCGCAATCCGCCTGGTTGACTGGATTGTAAGACGACTTTGATCATCGAACCTTGCCCTATCAAACATTGCATGGCGAGGCCTGAAGACATTGCTCTGGGCAAAGAAAACTCGCGCATAGTGCCTTGGTGAGTGATCTCTGCGGTATAGTTCTTTCCAGGTACGGGGGCTATACTGAAGAAACCCAATCCAAATTTAAGAGCCTTTACGACCGCAACAAATTGGCCTGTCTCATCAATAATCCTTCCCGATACATCGATTCCATTGCCGTCACTTCCAACCGCTTTAAATCCTACTTTAGAAGAAATGCCGTTTATTAGATTCCCCCCCTCCGGAAAAAATTGAATGTCAAAATCTTCGGCAGATATTTCCTTGGCATTTTTCTCCGGTTCACGTCGGTCATATACCCGAATTTCCTTCTGAAAAAAGAAGTGATCTGAGAAATTCTGCATACTTCGGGTATAAGCGCGGATAGTGAATATTCCAGGCGCACAATCATCATTTAGGCCAAAGTCCCCTGCCACTCCCTCTGCATCGTTACTAAGGGTTATCGATTCCAAAACCTCTCCGTGCGGATCAATCAAATCTACATACACATTTCTACTGGGCGCAATAAATCGATGGCCCATACCATCAAGCGGATAAACTTTAAACCAGATTTGTTCACCGGCGACATAGTAAGGCTTATCCAAATGGAGATAGATTTTTTCTATTGGGTATGTGTTGTAGAAAGACCTGATTTGGCTCAAAACCTTTTGCCGTAAGTCATTCGTAGGGTAAATAAAAGAAACGGCAAGGAAAACAAGCAAGAGTTGGAAAATGTAACTGCTTTTACTCATCGATTGGCAAACATTTTGATTACCATAACTTTAACGATCTGTTTCTTCAGGTGTTGCCTGCCCCTTAAGTTAGTAAGTGTCTAATAAACTATTGGCACGAAAGTGCGAGAAAACTGGCAAATCTCCAACGTATCGGCCTGAGTAGCCCAAGACATTGAACTGAAACATGTCTGGCTCACTGTCTTCTGTTCCTTCCACCACTTCCTGAAACCCAATACCGGATAAGCCACTTTTACTAAACCAGCCATTTATTTTTTCATCTGGAATGCCTACCACTGTCCGTGATCTCATAACGCCGGCATTTAATGCCCAACCGGCACCAACCCAACTTGCTATTTCAGATAAGCGTAAGCCTGAAGCATGATAGTTCACACTAATTGGCAATGATAGGGGGCCTTGCTTCACTTCATATATATCGACGCCAATCGATGGTACTCCAGTGAAGTAACTTACTGGCACCTCACCAAATTTGCCATGCGAAGCCACACTATAAGATGGCAATGTAACATCGCCAAAGGTGTGATTGATAGGCTGTGCAGTACCTCCCTGTGGTAATAGCCAATAAAGAAGGATAATTAGTAATGTAGATTGGCTTTTCATAATAATGGCTTATGGAGTTTTAGCAAGACTTGCACGTGGCCCTTCGACACTTAAGACGTAGCGCATTCGCTGTACTTGCCCTTTTGTAAACATGTACAAATATTTGCCATCCGTACTATCCATAAAATTCATGATCATCGCATCACAAATGACATTGTAATAAATCGGGCGTAGGTTTTCATTGTGTTTGTGCAGATGACCTCCGTAATGTATAAAAAGATGGTATCGCAACAAATCATTTCAATGAAGAGTCCCTGGTTTCACACCTGGCTTGGATGGGAAGAACTCAATTATGCACAGAATGTGACTGTAAAACCATTCTGACAAAACGACTTCCAGGATTGTCGGGCAAAGGATTATTGCGGATCACTGATGCCATAGGCCGTACTGCGCACGAAGAAAAGTTGATCTAGATTTATCCAATATAGCAGTGAGATCGCCATCGTCTCCAGGCACCTATTTTATTCACTTGCAAACCAAGAGTGGTTATTGGACGGGAAAGCTACTGGTCATCATCAGCTGAAACTCTGATTTACAAGTATCACATTTTTTTTAACTCAAACTCGACCACACCACCAGACCAATAATTGCAAGTCCATAAAGGACTGCAACAACAACAATAAAAATGCCGCAAAATTTGTAGTGTGATTTGAGATTTTTAAATGATTCGGACAAGTAATTCACATCGTCCTTTATTAAGGCCAATTGCATTTTTGTGGCGAATCGATTCATGTAGATAAGTGGCATTACCGTAAATAATACCATTACTACGCTAAATACCACTAGCATGGTCGGTGAGTAGAGGCCCAAGCCATCGTCCAGTATTGTCGACGTCAATAGCATTGATAGGCAGCCCAGGATCATCAAACCGATATAAACAAAGCCTACTACCGAAATAAATTTTGCCCATTTGGCTGCTTCTTGCAAATATCTTCTTGTGTCTGGAGATAGATCTATTTCTGAAGAATAGGTATCCTGATAAATATCCATGTATTGCATCATGACTGCTGTGATTAGTGGAATAGATGTTTACGTTAAAGTGCATCTGAATAGAGAAAGGTTACCATCCAGATCATCTTTTCTTAGAACTGTATTCCCGAGCATGCTGAAATCTACACCGGCAAATGCGCTATTTTGCGATTCATTGAGAGGGCGTAGGTATCTCTTTTGAAGTCTCTTATCTTTGCCTTCGCAACTGGTCAGCTTCTGATAGCCTAAAGCAAGAAGTACTCTCCAATTTTAAGAAGGGTAAATCTGCTAAGTTCTACTTAGCCAATGATTTAAACGTCATCTGCAAATACTATCGACGAGGGTCATTACTTGAAAGCATTACAATTCAGCCACTAGAATTCTCTGATGTCACATCTGAACTTGATGTCCGTCCAGCTTAGTATAAGAGATCATCCAAAGGGCAAAGAGATCAATATGGAGATCAGGGTCCCAAAAGGATGGGATGTCAAGGAAGCACAGCGCCCAAACATTGTAAAAAAATTGTCAAGGATGGAAATTCCTTTGTAATTCTCACCACGGAAAATATGACATTTTTCTCGCGCAAACAGAGCAGGGAATTACTGGATAGTGAAGATTTTTTTGATAGCTATATTCAGGAACTCCGTTCCTCCTTGAATAACCTGGTAATTATTTCAAAGTCAATTGTAACAATTGATAACTATCTTGCCCTACAGCTCGAAATAAGAGCTACCGTAGAGCAATCTGGTGTAAATATGTCAGTAGGAATGGAGAGCTATCTAATACTATACGAGGACAAGATAGTTTCTCTACAAGGTATGGGCCCTGATACTGTAGAATTTAAAGCTCTTAAGAAATTGTATAAACTGATGATGCTTTCAGTAGTCTTTCCTGATCAATATAATTAGAAATGCCAAGGTACTTCTATACAGCTGGAACAGAAAAATACGGACCGTATTCACAAGATGAACTCAAGTCAGCGAATAGCACAAGTAGCACAAAAATCTGGTACTATGGTCTAATTGAATGGACAAAGTTATCTGAAACTCCAGAGTTAGCCGATGTATCTAATTCGATTCCTCCAGAGCTTGAACCCAAGCATGAACTTTATGAAGTCGAATGATAGTACATCTGGTAAATCAAAACGTAGGACTACTAAAGACATTGAAGACGGAAAAAGCTCGTATGTAAGAAAGATCGTACTTGGTCTATCTGGCTTTCTTCTACTCTCAATAATTGTTCTTGAGCCAATAGGAGACACTCGGATAGTGCTTTGCACAATAAAATTGTTCGAAATTCCTTTGAGAGTGCAGGGACTTTTGATCCTTATATTATGAATTTCCACAGGGATTTGGATTATCACGGAATACATCCTTTAAAACCCAAGATATTGATTATCAAATTCTCAATAACTCTAGCGTGATATCATCGGCATTTATTCCGCCACGAAATGTCAATGGGTGGAATGGAATTGCCAGTAAGCTATTGGAGATTTTTTGATCGCAGCATAAGCCCAAGGCATAGAATACCCCCAAATGATCGTATTATCAATCATTTTGTCTATCTTCGATTGATTAAGCAATCATTTTTAAAATGCCGAAAAAGAAATCAACACTCTTCCCCAAGCATATGAAGATCTTGGAGCAGATGGGCGAGAACATAAAGCTGGCCAGGAAAAGAAGGAAATTGACAACCATTCAAGTCGCCGAAAGAGCCGACATAGTGAGAAGTACCCTTTACAATATCGAGAAAGGAGACCCCAGCGTGGGCATGGGCTCTTATTTTAAGGTTTTGCGAGTGTTGGGTTTACAAGATGATTTTTTGAAGCTCGCTGCTGATGACAAATTTGGTCGAAAGCTCCAAGATTTAGCGCTGTTGTAGTATTTAGATGGCAAGCTCAAAATCAGATATATATGTCTATGCACATTGGCAAGGGATGCCACAGGCAAAACTCATAGGAGTTCTGTCAGCGCAGTTCGCGAGAGGCAAAAAAGCCTTTAGTTTTGAGTATGATGACGAGTGGATAAAATCTGATCAGCAATTATTGCTGGATCCGGATATCCAATTTTATTCCGGCCTCCAATATCCAAATAACAAACCAAATTTCGGTGTCTTTCTTGATAGTATGCCAGACACTTGGGGAAGAACATTAATGAAAAGAAGAGCTTTTCAAGAAGCAAAGAGAGAAAACAGAAGCCCATCTAATTTATATGAGGTCGACTATTTGTTAGGGGTTTTTGACGAAGGCAGAATGGGTGCATTACGTTTCAAGAAAGATCTCAAGGGTCCATTTCTTGACGATAGTCTCAGACATCCAACACCACCCTGGTCATCAAGAGGGGAATTGCAAGAAGCCGCCAAAAACTTTGAATTTGGTCATGATAGTGAGCAGAATAGTAAGTGGTTGGATGTGCTCATGGCTCCCGGGTCTTCTTTGGGTGGCGCTCGACCCAAAGCCAATATTTTGGATAAACAAAAAGACCATTGGATAGCAAAATTTCCAGCTAAGAACGATGACATCGACAAAGGAGCTTGGGAATTTCTAGCTTATCAATTGGCAATAAATTGTGGGATTGAAATGGCACCATCGCGCACTGAGAAAATCTCTGGAAATTACCACACATTCCTTACTCAACGTTTCGATAGAGCCAATGGAGAACGCATCCATTTCTCTTCAGCAATGACCATGACTGGAAACAATGAGTACACTATCCGAGATAACCCCGCGAGTTATCTTGACCTGGCGGAGTTCATCCAAAATCATGGGGCAAACATCGATGAAAATTTACACCAGCTCTGGCGTAGAATCGTATTTAATATTGCTATTTCAAATACCGACGACCATCTCCGGAATCATGGTTTTATTTTGACACCAAGAGGCTGGGTACTTTCTCCTGCCTATGACATCAATCCATCCATAGGCAAAAATGGACTAGCGCTGAATATTGACATGGACAGCAATATGCTAGATTTAGATCTTGCAAAAAGTGTGGGCGTCTATTTTCACCTAGATAATAAACAGATGGATACTACCATCAACCAGGTCATCGATTCAGTTAATCAATGGAAAATAATTGCCGGCAAAATTGGTATCTCCAGAGCAGAGCAAGAACTAATGACACCGGCATGGTTAAACACCAACTAATACCCAGCATTCTGCTGCAAATTTGGATTCGCTCCTAAATCAGCAGAAGGAACTGGAAATACATCTCGAAAAGATTCCACAGCTTTTCCTTCCTCTACGCCACCCTTCCACGCCCAGCGATAATCGCTATCACTAAACTGACCAAATCGGACCAAGTCCGTGCGTCGGTGGCATTCCCAATAAAATTCGCGCGCTCGCTCATCGATCAATAAATCTAACGTGAGATCAGCAGCACTGACGGCACCTCCCGATCCTCCATATGCACGACTCCGCACCTCATTGAAATAATCTGCAGCACGGTTTTTATCGCCGCCGGAACGCAGGAGCGCTTCCGAGGCCATTAAGTAGGCATCGGCTAGTCTGAAAACAGGAAAATCAGTATCCGGAAAATCAGTATCGGAGCCCCCTTGACCTTGAGAGGTTACATTCTTAAATTTAGTCACGGCGTAGCCCTCCGTAAATAATGTGACATCGGCAATATCCAGATTCTGCCCTTCGGTGTGAAAATTCCCGCGCACATCAAAACTGGTGCTGCTGAGAGAATATCCATAATCAGGTTGATCCAAAAACAAGATGACTTCATGCGGACCCACTTCAGCCTGCAACGCCGCACCAGCAAGATCCAATACATCATCACCATCATTGTCGCCCAAGGTTCGACCGGATTCATCGTCTGCCATAAACTGAAATGTGCCGGAGGCAAAATCAAGATTTGCCACCAAGGCACCAGCAACTTCATCCCAAATCATTTCAACTTCTCCATCGGGTACAGCATCTCCAACCACACTCCACCCCGTCTTCTGCAGTAGATACGTCTGGTTATTTAAATTTACCTGGACATAGTACAGACCAGCCTCTGGCACTACTATCGTATCTCCATCATTTTCCAGCGTGCCATCTGCTCCATTATCTCCTAAAATAAGGGCAAAAGCAGGCACCTGAGTGAATAAAAATGGACTGTTGTCCTCAGGAAAGTACTTGTATCCTTCATAGATGAGATTGCCCTGTGGAGACGCAAGCGTGGTGGTCGAGTTGCTTGGTTTCCACCCTTGATAGGCCCCAGGCATATAGAGCTTGGAATATCTTGTGGTATTTCCCAATTGTTTTTCTACAACAATACCTCCCAGATTTGTAGGAAACTTTTCAACCAGCTGGCGAGTGGTGCGCATTCCACCCCATCCACTTACGACACCAGATGCCGTCGGATCCATCATCCCGCCGATGGCTGCTCGGATGATAAAAGTCATTCCTCCCCACGTGCGCGTGCTCACGCCATCAAAGGTGATCGGGAAAATGATTTCTGGAGACGTATTATTGTCTGCTAAAAATAAATTTTGATACACCGGATCAAGGCTATAGTCTGAGTTTATCAGTCGCTCGCAGTATGTGAGGCAGTCAGCATTTCTTTCAGTACCGATATAAACTTCCGCATTCAGATAGAGTTTGGCCAGGAGCATCCAAGCTGCAGCTTTATCTACGCGACCATACTCATTACTCGTCGGAGCAGACAAGTCGGCATCAATTGCAATCAGCTCTGATTCAATATAGTTAAAGAGCTCTTCCGCACTTATTTGCTCTGGGAAAAATGCACCGACTGCGTCTTGCTCCGTCACAAAAGGTACACTGCGAAAAAGATCAAGCGCATGCCAATAACTAAATGCTCTAAGAAATCGTGCTTCTGCGCGATATCCTGCAACTTGAGTTGCCAAAGGACCGTCCACTCCACGGGTGGCCAAACGGGCTTCTGAAGTTTCGCGGATAAATTCATTGCTCAAAGCAATTTGATAATAAATACGACTGTACATGGCAAAAATAAATCCATCATCAGCACTCCAGTTCTGATCATGAAAATCTTTGATGGTCTGATCATTCCATCCCACCAGAGCTTCCTCTGTGGTAAACTCTTGATGATAAAAGAGCATGCGCAGGTACTGTCCAAAACCTTCATCAATACCCTCTATATCCCCCTGTCCAGCTGGTCCCTGCTGGCCAGTCACTGCATAGCCGGCATAAATCTTGGCCAGCACTTGCACGTATGCGGCAGGGTCGTCGTAGGCAGATGCAGCGGTGATAATATCCTGATCGAGCGGTATCGTATCCAAGTCCTTATGGCAAGCCATCAAAGTCAGTAAAAATAGTGCAGCAAAAATCTGGCTGAGTCTCTTTTGAATTGGCATCGTCATCTTGCTTTAAAATTCTACGTTAATCCCAAATACGAAAGTCCGAGGCCGTGGATAGATATTATCATCAATGCCTCTTTTGACAAAACGTGCATCATTATTCGGTTCAAATATCTCTGGGTCCAATCCATCATATCCGGTGATGACAAACGGATTTTGTGCGGTGATGTATATGCGGCTAAATTTACCGAGTAGTTTTTCACTATTGTAGCCAAGTGTGATGTGATCCATGCGGAAAAAAGAAGCCTCCTTTACGAAGAAATCACTAAAAGTGAGATTTCCTTGATCGACCACATTGAGATCAACGGCCGACTGGTGAATATTCATCAATATATTCGTCGAATTGTACAACCGATCAAGAAATCCAATATTGGTCTGTATATTATTATAGACGTAATTGCCCATCGCCGCCCGGCCGGCAAAAGCCAAATCAAATTGCCCCACTTGTACTTTACTGGTCAAGCCCAAAGTAACGTTGGCTGCCGGTTTCTCGTAGCGGTATTTATCTTGCTCGTTGATTCGGCCATCACCATTTTGATCCACAAACTGACCCTCGGCAATTGAGCCATTTTCCAATATCTGTTCGTACACAT
This sequence comes from uncultured Saprospiraceae bacterium, assembly GCA_905479665.1. Classification (GTDB taxonomy): domain Bacteria; phylum Bacteroidota; class Bacteroidia; order Chitinophagales; family Saprospiraceae; genus CAJQNM01. The sequence goes on along the minus strand of CAJQNM010000553.1, from coordinate 3,808 downwards.
AAAACGAAGCCGGTGCAAACCCAACGCTATGAATCTGAATATTACTACCGACCCCACCTGCTATACCTCCAGTAAGAATACCCTGATAACTGGGATCATCAATGGCTGTAAGATTTGTGATCTCATTGCGATTGTAGGCAAAATTGGCACTGAGATCCCACTGCACGCGCTTGCTGCTCACCGGTGTGGCAAAGAATGCAATCTCCACACCTTGATTTTCCATCGAGCCAATATTGGTCGTGACAAAATTTGTCAAGTTGGTACCAGCAGGTACTGGGATCCGATTCAATAGATCTTTGGTATCACGCTGATAGATATCAATGGTCCCAGATAGACGATCACGCACAATGGAAAAATCAAGGCCAACATTAAGGGTTGTGGTCTCCTCCCATCTTATACTTGAATCATATCCGTTTGGTCGCAAGGTGGTCACAAAATCGTCACCAAATTGGTAGCGGGCATTTTCAAAGCCGAGTTGATAACGCGCCAAATAGGCATAGAAGTCACCAATATCTTGCTGGCCGGTCACTCCGTAACCCACCCGCACTTTTAGGTTATCCAAATATTTCTTATCCGAATCGATCAATTTAATCGCTAAGGCAGCAGCTGGAAAAAGGCCCCAGCGATTTTCCGGCGAAAATCTCGAAGTTCCATCACGTCGCACGGTCAAGGTGAGTAAATAGCGATCCTTAAACCCATAGTTTATTCTTCCATACGTAGAGAGTAAATAGTATTCCGCCGGATCGGCACCCTCTGTTGTCTCCGAAGGGGTACCTGCCACGTCCGAATTTCGAAAGGAATTACCAACCTCAAAATGTTGCCAGGAATATCCCGCCATCAAATCCAGATCATGATTTTCTCCCAAGGTTTTTTTGTAGTTGAGGTAGAACTCAAGCAGTGTGTTCTGCTTGGTCTGCTCAAAACGATTATCAACTCCACCACCATTGAGTGCATCGAATGCAAAAGAGGCACTGGTAGGTACGTTCGTTGTTCCTTCTCCCTTCGTATAATCATAGGCCAGAGCAAGATTCGCTCGTAGAGCAGGTAAAAAGGGAAGACGGTAATCCAGCCCCACGTTCGTGATTAAGCGTTTTACGGTAGACTCGTCACGCTTGAGCTCGAGTAGCGCGAGCGGATTTGTAGGAGCCAGTGTATTCGGATTCCCATTGGGGATCGTCCAGGTAAAAAAGCCACCATACGGGCTGCTGGGATCTCGAACTGGCTGGGTCGGATCTAGGTTTAGGGCATTGCCAATGGCACCCCGATCAGCAAATCGATTGTTTGACTGCATCCCTTTGAGGTGAATATTTACTTGCAGCGTATTGTCAAAGAAACCGGGATTTAGATTAAGCCCAGCAGTGACTCGCTTAAATCGATCGGTACGTAAAATGCCGTTCTTGTCTGAATATCCCAGAGATATGCGAAACGGTAAATTTCCTGCCGCACCGGATAGATATAGGTTTTGATCATGGCCAAAGGCGGTCTGATAAACTTCTTCTTGCCAGTCCGTATCTGCTGAACCCAGCAGTGATGGTGCTGGATGATCCGCATCGTAGCGCTCTCCAACGAGCGAACGGAATTGATTCGTCTCCAAAACATCCACCCGATTTGCCGCACGGCCTATCGAAATATTTCCCGAATACCCAACTTTGAATTGCTCTCCAATTTTACCTTTTTTGGTGGTAATGAGAATCACCCCCCCAGCTGCCCGATTGCCGTATATGGCAGATGCCGATGCATCCTTCAATACCGTAAACGTTTCGATGTCGTTGGGATTGAGCACGTTGAGCGGATTGCGGCTGCCCGAAACACCATTGGCCTCGATCGGCACCCCGTCTATCACAATCAACGGATCATTGGCGGCTCCAAGCGAAGACTCCCCACGGATGCGAATGGCTGATCGAGCTCCGGGACTTCCATCTGTGGTAATGATGACTCCCGACACTTTGCCAGCCAAAAGCTCTTGTGCACCAGTGATTGCACCTCGATTAAATTGTTCTGCGCTGACCGACTGTACCGAGCCAGTTGCATCTTCGCGATCAATGGTGCCATACCCAATGACGACCACCTCCTCTAAAATCTCTCCGGCTACCAAAGCGATGTCTATCACCCCTTCCTCGCCCACTGCTATCTCCCGATTCTGATAGCCCGAGTAACTAAAAACCAATACAGCCTCGGCAGGCACATGGAGCGAATAGCGGCCATCAATGTCGGTGGCCGTCCCGGTGCCGGTACCCTTGATAATGATGTTGGCGCCGATCAGTGGCTCGCCATTATTTTCGTCAGTAACTAAGCCCGCGATGGATTTTTGGGCCAATGCCGATGGTATTGCAAATAGCAGAGCAAGACCTACCATGCACATCTTGGCAACTGCAGATGTATTTTTCATGTGATAGTGTGTAGAAGGACTTCCAAACTTCAAAATTGAACAAATATTTTTTTACATGCCCAATAAATGAGAGAAGTACTTATATATGAATTTTCACATATATCTAATAGATTGATATCCTTACCAAAGGCTAAGACACGCCCTCTCAAGCTTTCTCTGAGGTCAGAGTTGTGAGCAATTCCTTAACTTAGTAGCCCTATTGCCGTCACACTCTAGAAATCTTTACTTAAATAAATGCAATTATGAAACAACGTCTATTACTCCCATTTTTTGCCTTGATAATGGCCTCTGTAGTGCACGCACAAAGCGATTCGATAACCATCGAAACGGTGGGGCTGATTGGGTCAGCGACCCCGATGGGCTGGGATGCCGACACGACGATGACACAAGACTCCGCAGACGCCCACCTCTGGACGATAACAATCACGTTAGCAGCAGGTGAGGCAAAATTTCGGGCCAACGATGATTGGGACATTAATTGGGGTACTCCGGCTTTTCCCTACGGAATCGGTACCCAAGGAGGAGACAATATACAAGTGCTGCTTGCGGGTGACTATTTGGTGTCTCTCCATGACAGCACCGGCGAGTACTACTTCGAAAACCTAAACTCTAACGTTGGGATCATCGGCGAGGCAGCCCCTTTTGGCTGGGATCGTGACGTGAACATGCTGCCGGATACAGCAGATGGGAATAGATTTCATATCACTTTGCCACTGGATCAAGGGCCAGTCAAATTTCGTCAGGACGATGATTGGGTCGTGAACTGGGGAAATCCCGATTCCTTTCCTACAGGCATAGGCGCTCAGGACTTAGATAATATTATGGTACCCAAGGCGGGCACCTACTTCATCACACTCGATAGTGCATCGGGAGCATATGCTTTTGAGGAGATCATCACATTTGCATCTGTGGGATTGATCGGTGATGCCACTGCAAACGGCTGGGATAGCACGACTGCGCTGGTCCAGGACAGTGGCGATCCGAACAGCTGGGGTGCAAACATTACACTGGATAGCGGCGGTGTTCAATTTACTGCAAATGATGGTGAATTTATCTGGGGGGGAGATGGCTGGCCATCTGACACTGCTATGATCGATGGCGACACCATTCCGGCAGCAGCAGGTGAGTACAAAGTGTCTTTCAATACCGAGACGGGTGTGTACGACTTTTCGGAGATTGTCATATATGAATCCATTGGCATCATTGGCACAGCTGTTTCTGAAACTGGTTTTGAAGGTGATGACACTGATCTGTTGCGCTCTGCCAATGATTCATCATTGTGGACCCTGCGCGCCGAACTGATGGATGGAGAAGCAAAATTCCGGGCAAATGATGACTGGACGGTCAGCTGGGGTTCTGGTGATTTTCCCTCAGGAATTGGCACGACGAGTTTTGGTCCAAATATTCCAGTAACTGCTG
>CAJQNM010000552.1 GCA_905479665.1 uncultured Saprospiraceae bacterium | reverse complement strand
ACGTGAAATGCCAGGAAGCAGATATGACATCAGCTGCTGAATAATTTCCGGCTTGATTCTTTTTAAAACCGCTTAGTTCGGAAATGGGACCCAATAGAAACTCAAATAGATCGAATTGATGTGAAGCCAGGTCATAGAAATATCCTCCCCCAGCGGTTGCCGGATTTACCCGCCAGTTTTTATCAGGGTTGGCAATCATGTTGGTTTCTGCGGGCTGTACCAGATGCACTATGATCGCACGTAGTTCACCAATGGCTTTTTCTGAAAGGAGAGATTTTACATGGAGAAAATTGGGTAGGCATCTTCGATAATAAGCCACGTAGAGCGGCAGTTGGCGGGCGGCAAAGGCTTCATTCATCGCAGCACATTCGGCAGCGGTGCGTGCCATCGGTTTCTCTACATAACATGGTTTGCCCGCTTCGGCGACCTGTTTTGCCAAAGACAGATGGGCATCGGGAGGTGTCGCTATGTAGATTGCGTTGATCTCTGGGTCTGCAAGCATTTCTGCCACATCCGGATACACTTTAGAAAGGCCATGCCTTGCAGCATAGTCTTCGGCTTTTGTCAGCGTGCGATTGGTGACCCCGACGAGTCTCGAGTGAGCTACTTTTGAAAATGCGGGACCACTCTTTTTCTCGGTGACATCACCGGTGCCGATCATGCCCCAATGCACTTCGTCTCCTAAAATCTTTTTCTGCACTAGTGCTTTCTTAAGTATTTATAAATGATTTTACTTTTCTCCAAATATCAGGATCCACGGGGATGCCCTCTTTTCCATTTTTTTCACGGGCCTGCAAGGTTGACTGTCCTGGATACCTGGGAGCACCTCCTCCCGCTTGAATCGGGGCAGATTCGAGTAATTCGCTCAGCGTATTTTGAACGACTCGAGCCAGATGGGCCTTTTGTTCGGGTGCCCGAGGATCAATCGCCAGAAATACTTGCGAAAGATTGGTTTCCCAGTCACCTTCGCCCACTTCACGCGTGTTTTTTCCGTTGCTGAGTATGGCTGCAAGCAGATCAAGCATTAACGACAGCCCAGATCCTTTCCAGTATCCTGCCGGCATTACTCGACCGGACTGAAGCGTCTCACTGGGGTCGGTGGTCGCTTGCCAATCTTGATCGTATCCAGTTGGATAGGGCATGCTTCGACCTTCCTTCTCATAGATGGACATCTTGCCGTACGAAAATTGTGACATGGCCATATCAAGGACCAATGGTTGCTCCGGATCTGGGATAGCGATCACCAAGGGGTTATTGCCAAAGATGCGATTGCGTGTACCCCATGCCACCATGTTGGGAGCTGTGTTGCTCCAGCATATGCCGATGCAGTCTGCCTCGATTGCCTGCCAACCATAATTGCCTGGACGCATCCAGTGGTTTGTATTGCGCAGACCAATCAGACCCAAGCCTGTCTCTTTTGCCTTGAGAATGGCCCTGTTCATCGCAAAATGTGCTTGGCAGTCTCCCGGACCTTGCTGGCCATCCCACTGCTCCATCGAGCCCTCCTCATATATCAAGAGAGGTTTCGCTTGAGGTCGGACCCACTCGTTTTGGATGTACTCGATGAGCTGTGGAAATTTATTGAGGCCGTGTGAGGCTACTCCATCTTGGGTAGCTTCTGTAAAAAGCCGGGCACTAAGGAGTGCCTCTTCTTCGTCATATCCATACTTGCGCAAAACCCGAAAAAATGCATCCCTCATTTCCTGAGGTGCAATCCTCATCTTCTCACCACTCAAAATAAATCTAACTTGGTATGGTCCAAAGTAGCAAAAACAAAGTGGCTATACAGAAGTGCTTAATTTTCCTGATCATTTACATGACTGTGATTGCTTCTCTCTACAGCCAGTCTAAAAAAGTGGTGTACACCAGAGATTTTGCCCAAAAACTGGAAAAGGCTCAGGCAGACTTTATTCGTCCGGTGGAAGGATTTTATAAAATAAAGGTGCTCGATCGCGACGAGTTCATGAAGTACGATCTTGTGTTGAGATCGCAGGACAAAGCATTTGAGATGCGCTTTGCCATTCATCCAAATGACCGATTAGCGACACCCCAGATCCAGTGTTTTAACTTGCTCAATTCTATTGCTACAAACGATGCTCATTTCGATATTAAATTATCATTGTACAGCGAGGAGCAAGCGCGCAGTGATTACAATGCGGAGTGGGCTGCCTACGCAGATTTTGTTCCTAAAAAATCATATTCCGATTACCACTACGGGAGACTAGTGACGATCTATCGGGAGGGGAGTGGGCTCATCCATCAGGTCCTTTTATTTAATCAACATGACCGGGAGAAAAATATCCGGATGCATTCGATCTCCTTCCTCAAGCAACCTTTTTGATAGCGATTTTAGCTTTCTTACATCCTACACGGACCATGTGCTGGGCTTGTGAACCGCGGACCAAGACTTTGTTCAAAACAGTGACGACAAAGCAGATTATCGGTTCTGCGACGCGCATCGTGTCGATGTTAGGAGGCATGATCGTGGTCGTCGCTTATTAGGCACTGGCTTTTAGAGTTTTAGTCTAAGGTTGTTATTAATTGTTGAAATTGTAGTTTTGGGAATATCAATTTCTTTTGCTACTTGATCCCATTTTGAAACAGATTCATTATTTCTTGAATAATTAATTTGCTGTTTTTTATTCCGAAATATTCACCAAAATATTCTCGTGAATGCCATCCAGGATTAGCAACAGAACTAGCAAGTTTTAGCCAGTCGGACAGGGACAATAGGAACACCTTTCTAACCTTTTAGGTGACCAGGTAGATAGTGAAGTGAAGATCTTACTCCACTATCTTCTAGATCCAGGATCCGGAAGGCGATCTGATGATGGTCTATTTTAAAATCCTCGCAAAAGGAGTCCAGCTGAAAGTAGCATGAAGGCGATACCATAGTCCGGACATGATTTATCTGTCTTTCTTTTTCCACATGATAGTGTCCACAATAGACGACTACTGGAATCGTACAGCGCTGGAATATTTCCATGACCTCTGCGCCATTTTGCAAACTATGTTGGGAGTCCATATAGGGCACATCCATCCAGCAGGGTGGATGATGCATCAGCACGAATTGGACCGGTCCCTTTGACTGCTCCATTCGTTTGCCAAGCCATGAGAGTTGATTCATACTGACCAAACCTGGCGATGTGTCAAGACATAGAAAATCAAAATTCTCAAAAGGGACCATCCCAAAATGGTGACCATCCGTGATATCGAGATCAAGCTCTTTCTCCATCATCAGCAGATCGTCGTGATTGCCGGGAATAATCGTGTAGGGGACACCCAGCAGCTTAAGTTGAACATGAAACCACGTGTAAACCTCAATCTGGGGTTTCTTCAAGCAGATATCTCCCAATACTACCAGATGATCGATCTTTAATTCGGCGAGCTTCGCAAGCACCGCCAGCGTATTGGCTGCTGTGTCCACACCAAATGACTCCTGGCCACTTAGATCCACATGAAGGTCCGTGATAAGAGCTAATCGCACGAATAGTAGAAATTAACTTGAATGTAACGCCTATTCCGGTTAACAAAGTGTTAAAGGCTTTGACAACTAAAAACTCATGTTTAGATGAGCCGTTTAAAGGAGACTCGAACAAAAGAACAATTCAGAAAAACATGAAGCGCACATTCCCATTTCTTATTTCCGGAATGATTGGAGGCATGATCGTCCTTGGAGGTTTCATGCTGTTGCAAAGTGATGATGTCACCTTTGAGCAGAATACGGACGCGTACCTGGCAAAATCAGAAATCAACTTCGCATCTCCTGTTCCCACAAATTTTCATGAGGCTGCTGAAATAGCCATGCCTGCCGTTGTACATATCAAAGCCAGTGAGAGCAAAGACATGGCGGAAAAGCGTTATGGCAATCAGCGGCGCAGTCCCTTTGATCTATTTTTTGGCAACGACGGGTCGTTTGGAGGGAACATGCCGCAGCGGGCCGGTACCGGCTCAGGTGTCATTATATCTCCTGACGGATATATAGTGACGAACAATCATGTGGTCGAGTATGCCGATCAATTTGAGGTGACGCTATATGATGATCGAACATTTACAGGATCACTTGTTGGTAAGGATCCGCGTACTGATTTAGCGGTGATTAAGATTGACACCGACGCTTTGCCTTACCTCACGATGGGAAATTCTGACGATGTGCGTGTCGGTGATTGGGTTTTAGCTGTGGGAAATCCCTTTGATCTCACCAGTACCGTTACCGCGGGGATAGTGAGCGCCAAGGGCAGAGAAAAAATAATCCGTCAGCGAGATGCGATCGAAGATTTTATCCAAACAGATGCAGTGGTAAATCCAGGAAATAGTGGGGGTGCCTTAGTAAACACATCTGGAGAATTAATTGGTGTCAATACCGCCATTGCGACGGCAACAGGATACTATGCTGGTTATTCATTTGCCATCCCTTCCAATATGCTGGATGGAGTGGTGGAAAATATCATTGAGCATGGAGGCCCTCGAGGTCGCATCGGAGTTGAGATAGCAGCCATCGAAGCATACGAAAACTACAGCCAAAAAGATTTAGGGGTCAAAAATGGAGTGGTCGTGACTAAAGTAGAACAAGGCGGAGCCGCTGAAATGGCGGGCCTTGTTCAGCAAGATATAATCACAGAGTTGGATGGTCAACATATGGAAACCCCAGATGAGATGGTAAAATATTTAGGGGCGAAAAAGATCGGTGACAAAGTAAGTGTCAAACTGCTTAGGGATGGCAAAGCCAAAAAACTGGTGGTATACCTGAAGGCATCATAAGAATAAAAAGTTTTAAGTTGGTTTTTCGTTTTGTTTTGA
>CAJQNM010000551.1 GCA_905479665.1 uncultured Saprospiraceae bacterium | reverse complement strand
ATGGTGGGTTTAATTGATTGATTAATTTCAAGGGCCGCCTTGGAATGAGTTCTTAATTTGTAGAGTGGTCAATTTAGATTCCGATTTATTCCAAGGGGTCATGACCCCTTGAAAGGATGTTAGTAAGGTGGTATCTTGGCTGTTTTAACCTGCCTTCTTTAATTTATATGGTTTCAAAAAAGCAGAATACTTAAGTTTAAATTCTTTTGACAATTTAAGTGCAAGATTTTTAGTGATTTCTCGTCGATATTTGATGACATCGTTGAGTAACTGAGGCGATATTTCCAATCTTCTTGAAAGTTGAATTTGTGAAAGTTGATTCTCCTTCATCATGTCTAGTAATAGTTCAACAGGATTGAAGTTGAATTGATATTCATCCATTATTCGATCATTGTATTCGCTGATCAATAAAGTGAGAAGATCGATTTCGTCAATATATTTTGCACTATGTTTAAGAATGATTCTTTCCAAAGAGTCACAGTATTCATCATACTGATCTTGATTCTTGATCACTTTATATTTTAGGGTTTTCATCTCTTGTATATATTCACGTTACAAGCATCGATTGCATTGTACTCTTGATGCGTTCCAACAAATTTTACGAAAAGCTGGATGATCGATTTGCCAAAATAATATCCACATATCAATCTATATTTATTTCCCCCTACATTGAATACGATCCGATTGCCTTTGGAGCAGTTTAATATATCTGCTGAATTAAAAGAACTCAAAATATCGTTGGGAGTTTTCCATTCTACCTCTTTTAGTTTGTAGTAGAACTTCAAGAAAGCCTTCTCCATTTCTCTATCACTTTTAATTCGCTCAAGTATATTGGTCCATTTGACAAGATTGATTTTCACTTGACTAAGATACGGAATGTTTCAGTTATACGCAAGATGCATATATTTGTCAGAAGGACTTGACTATAAAACACGCATTGATTCGGTATTTCAAGGGGCTAAAGCTGCCTTGGAATGAGGATGTAGTTTTTATGAGCAGTTGTTTTCTTTTCGTTGTGGTTTATCTCATTGATTGGGCATTTCAAGGGGCTAAAGCCGCCATGGAATGAGTAAGTGATAGGACAGAAAGTCGTGCGTCTCTAAGGCACACCACATCCAGTATAAATAGGTATGGTAAATTCTGCACCCAGTTGCACTTCAAAATTAGGTGAAAGGGTGACTGAATTGAGTGCTTGGTATTCGGCTTGGGCATTTGTTGCGACAATATTTACAGCAGTGACATTTAGAGCTGCATCAACCGCAATAATTTGACCTGGTGCTATCGTATCGAAGACATACTCATCATCGGGGCAGTGTGGTGCGGAGTCGTAACCCAGAAAGGAAAGGAGGTCTGAACTGGAGGCCTCGGTGACTAAGTTTACCCCGGCCAGGATGGGAGGCACAGATACAGAATCAAAGCGTGCAAAATCAAACCTGCCGATGAGGTCGGGATTGTACGATTCTCCCGGGGTAGGGTCGGGGGCAAAGCCGGGAATCAGGATGTTACTGTTATGCACAATTGGATCAAAATCCTCGACTTTGCTCCAGTCTGTGTAGGTGACAAAACCCACCTGGAGTTCTGCCGGAAAATCAGTTCGGGGATATCGCTGATGTACCACCCAACTCTCTCCGGGGAGGCGATAGAGTACTATGATGGCGGCATCAATTCGTGCCAAGCGGATTTGGACATCACTCGTGGTCGGGATGCTGTTGATGATCAATTGTGAATTACTGTTGGTCGTGTTTTTAACTTCGAATTGTGAGGTATTGCTGCTGGCCCTTCCGCAAGCCATGAAGATATAATTCTCTCCTCCTGTGGTCCATCCACCAGCTCCATTGTTAAAATCTCGAGGAGTACGAATCATTAAGCCTGCTAGTGAGTAGGAGGAGGTTGGAATGCCGGTACTAGTGCGATTGAGGGCGGTGACTTCTGTAGTGAGAACAAAATCTCCTGAGACACGCTTATGAATTAATGTACCACGCCAATTTTGGTACCAACTACTGCTATAGGGCATCATGTGCAAAGCACCGGGAGTGGTAGTGTTGATGTCATGGAGTTCCAGATGATCTGCATTCCAACCTTCTACAGTGTCGATATTTAGCCAGTTTGCAGGAAGAGTGTTGCTGTTGTCAAATTCGTCAGTGAGGAGCTCGATCTGGCCATGGCCGGTGTAGGCAGAGACCATCATTAAAATGAAAGCAAAATATTTCATGTGATGTAGAATTGTGACTGATGTGTGTTCGCGCCGATTAGTAAGGTATCGAAAAACGAGACGATTGTCTTTTTGCATTTGAGCTATTTTCATTGTTCAAGCATTCTTTCCATTACACTGTAAGACAGTCTCATGGATTGGCTGTTGGTTAACATCAAGGCAAGTAAATTATTGAGAAGAGTGCAAAGAGTTCAAGGTTCAAGAGTTCAAGGTTCAAGTGTTCAAGGCTCAAAGCTCAAAGCTCAAAGCTCAAGGCTCAAAGCTCGTAGCTCAAAGCTCAAATCTCAGTCTCACGTTAAGTTTGGTATTATTTTTGTTAGTAATATGTTATCTGTTGATATTGTATGGTCTACAGAACATATTAAGAAGAGAGATCATACGTATCGACCGAACCAAACTAATAGAAGATGAAAAGTCTAATCAACAAGGGGTTGATCTTTGGCTTCCTGCTCGCCTGGGTGTTTGCACCTGATGCAGCAGCACAATCGTGTCCTGGTGGTAGCTTTACCACCCAGGAGGAAGTCGATACCTGGCTGACCGAAAGTGACGGCTGTTCCACCATTTCCGGAAGTCTGGAATTTGAGGGTACAGACATCACCGATCTGTCGGGATTTGATCATATCACGATGATTTCCAATGAGTTGCTGATTGTAAATACCGGAGTCACCGATCTAGACGGGGTATTTGAAAATCTGCAAGAAATGGGGGATGATTTGCTGATTGAAGCAAATAATCACATGGTCCAGATGGACAATGCCTTCCCATCACTTCAGAAGGTGGGGTTTGACATTAGTATCTACAGCAATAATTCATTGACGAGCCTGGATGCCTTTAAGAAGGTGACAGATGTCGTGGAAGATCTGCGTATTCGTCAGAATCTGGTCTTGACTGAGATAGAAGGTTTTGATCTACTAACGAGCGTGGGTGACGATCTGATCTTTGAAGAAAATGAAGCGCTTGAATCACTCAACTCTTTTACTGCCCTGACCAAGGTAGGTCACCAATTGCAGATTCGTTATAACGAAACATTGCGGGCTATCAATGGCTTTCAAAATCTGACTAAAATTGAGGATGATCTGGAAATTCATCAAAATGAAGCACTAACCGTCGTCTTGGGCTTTAGCCGTTTGGAAGAAGTCCATAAT
>CAJQNM010000550.1 GCA_905479665.1 uncultured Saprospiraceae bacterium | reverse complement strand
CTGCCCTGCCTCCTCTTCTACGACAGGTTTGGTTCTCGGTTCACGAAAGGGCACTTCTCCTGACTCGAATTTGTTTCGTAGATTGTAAATATATTCCAGTCCAGCTCGTTCAGCATCACTTACTATTGTAAGTAAAAAAAGAGGTGGTTCAGCATTCAGTTCTCCAACATGATGTGTTTATGAGAGGAACAAAAATATAATATGTGCTCATACCTTAATCCAGGATGCCAAAAGTCAATAATAAGAACATGTCGGTCCTCTGAAGTCGGATTGCCCGTTGAGTGTTCAAAAGAAGTATCCAGCGTCGTTAATTTCCCCTCGCTCCAGGTTTGTTCTTCTTCCCCTACTTTGATCCAGCATCCTATCAATTATATTCATATGAGTGCGATGATATGTGTGAAAAAAATAGGTTGCATAGAACGCTTTACCTTCTGGTATCTTCAAGCCCAAATGAGACGTCAAAATAAAATTGCGACCATCTGAATGTGGAGCTACTCCGCTACCGGGCGTTTGACGCGCAAAGCAAACCCCTCTGACTGCCAATGGTATATTCAACTCCTTCAATAAGTCATATGTGTTGGGGAATTGTGCGCAATTTTCCACATTCCATACGCCCAGCCTCTGCAATCGAAAAGCAGACCAACCCGTTCCCATAACTTTAGACTGCCACGCTGAATCCCCAGAGAAGAGCGCACTTTCTCTATCATTTGATTTTTGAAGAAGTTGCTGTTGTTCGAATTCCTCTAATATTATATTTGCATTCGCCTCAAGTTGTGCGGCCCATGGAAATTGATCTGTGTCTGCGCATGCGTCCCAAAAAGGCTTTGCCGTGAGTCCATCGATATGTTCTTCTGACGGTTGATGGCCCGATAATGCGGGCTCGGGGAGAGGCAAATCTCCGCGTGCCCTAGTAATTTGCCACCGATTGTCCACAAAATGATATGTCAGATAAACTTTTGCAAATAGCCCAAAAATTATATGTCAGTAAATTTTGCAACAACATGTTCATGTGCTTCTCCCCACCTTTTGCAAAATGTGCGTATACGTTCCATGCTCTCGCCCTTAGCCTCGTAGAATTTCTCAATGTCCACTAGACCATCATCGACATCCTCCCAGAACTGAAGCTGACGGGGTGAAAGCGCATTCGCCACTACTACTGCTGATCGTCGCCTCGACGCTGGTGGATGGACAACAGGTTGAAATGCTTGGGCCTGATAGCATGATAGTAAGCTAGTAACAAACGCAAACATCATCTTGTAACTACGATGCATCCCCAGTGTGTTCTGTGTACAAAGTCTCTGCATCATTTCTGTGCGGCGCCTCGATGCCTGAATCCTGAATCAGTGGACGGAGGTATCCTCTTTTCCGACCCTTTTGCAATTGTCGCAATCCGAGTCTTGCTGGGGTATCCTTTCGCTCAGCTTTCTCCGGATTTTCAAATACAGAATCGTCATTTGAGTCAGCAAATCCTGGGGGCTTATCTGGACCTAACAACACACGATCAGTAGGATCATGACTGTTACATGAAATAAGAAGTGAAGGCTGATAACGCGTGGCAATGGCTACATCACAAGCAATACTAAATTCAATATTGTATGTTCCTGCTCCTTCATCTACAAATGAAAAATTTCGAACATTATTAGAATGCCCTTGACGTATCGTTACCGGCCTTGTATTTGATATAAAGGTAGCCCCAAAAGGGCCTTCTTCAATAGTTGTCATCATATAACTTCCTGTAAAGGCATCCTCCGAAATCGGTTCCACAATATTAATAAGATAACCGAATGGGGATTTAAAGAACCCCGTGGTATTCACTACAGTACCTGCAGAATTTGAAATGTTGAAAGTACGTCCGTCGGTCAAGTGAATATCCATATCTAATCGAAATTGATCTGTACAGCTAATATTCGCATAGGCGACTTCCGTTTCGGCTATCAACTCACCAAAAGAATATTCAAGATTTATATTTGGCAAGCCTGTATTCCCTATGCTAAAATCAGAAAGAGTAAGATTTTTAAAGGCTTTTCGTTGGGTACTATAATCTCCATTTTCTGGAGTATTATCTACAAAGCTTAGATGAATGTTTATAGATTCTAAGAGCTCCCCTTCCTTTTCATCCTGTTCTTCTATCTGAACACTGAAAACACTTTCAAGATCCATAATATTGAATTCTCCGTTTACATATTGCACAGTCCGTAGCACAGCACCACGATCGACCTCTTGAAGAACTTCTTCAATAGCCTTACCACTTTCAGTACATTGTACAGATAGAAGGCATAAAGTGGCGAGGAAAGTACATAGAAAAAAGCGTCTCATACCTTTATTGTTTTGACAATCTAATTTTGGCAGGGAAATCGGAATAATTGCAAAATGCATCATAGCCTTCAAATGCTTCAACATACCAGAGTTCAAGAACAGAATCATCATTTGGGTCAATTATACCAGGTTCACTATCTGGACCTAATAATACCTGATCCGAATTATCATTAGTACACCCTCCTCCGCTTTTCTGATAGCGGGTAATGACCGCTGCGTCACAAACGACACTGAATTCGATATTAACACGCTCATTTCGTGTTTGAACTTCAAAAACACGAACATTGTTCGAATGCCCATTTATTATGGTAACAATTTGAGGGTCTATAAATGTAGGACCGAAAAAACCATCTTGCAAGGTGGACAATTCGTAAGTTCCTGTAAAAGCAGTTTCAACAATTGGCTCCACAATATTAATCAAATAGGAAAATGGGGATTTAAAAAATCCCGAATTATTTACTATAGTACCTGCAGAATTAGAAGTCGTAAATACGCGACCATCCGTAAGTTTGACTTGGAGGTCTATTCGAAATTGGTCTTTACATTGTACATTCCCATAGGAAACTCCTGTT
>CAJQNM010000549.1 GCA_905479665.1 uncultured Saprospiraceae bacterium | reverse complement strand
AGTGACCAAGATCAGGTGCAGCAGAACCACAAATGACATGTCTGGTCCTACCCATTATTGAGGCCTTGTTTTTTCATGCTAATCTGACCTTCGAATGGCTGTCGTGAGTAGACATGTCATGTGTCTTCCATCTCCCTGCAGCATCTTTTTCAGCGACCAAGATCAGATGCAGTAAAACCACACATGACATGTCCTCAATATTATTGGGGCCTTGTTTTTTCAAGGTAATTGAACTTCAAAATAGTTGTCGCGAGTAGACATGTCATATGTCTTCCAGTCGGGAAGACTACATAATCATCTAAATCACTCCCCAAACCACCCCGCATACATCACATAATTATCAGCGATGCGACCTATGTACTGTTTGAAGGTCTCTGGAGAAAGGGCCTTGACTTTTCTAGCAGGAACACCGGCATAAATAAATCCGGACTCGCAGGTAAAATTTTCCAGGACGACTGCACCGGCAGCAATTAGGACTTGCTCCTGGACTACCGCATGGTCCATGACGATCGCTCCCATGCCAATTAATACCCGGTCATGAATCTTGCATCCATGCACGATGGCGTTGTGCCCAATCGAAACTTCATCGCCGATATGCGTTTGTGATTGCTCATAGGTGCAGTGGATCACTGCACCATCTTGAATATTAACCTTATTGCCAATGCGAATGGCATTTACATCACCGCGGATCACCGCATTAAACCAAACGGAACACTCATTGCCCATGATCACATTGCCGACAATCGTTGCATTTTCGGCAATAAAACATCCGTCACCCCACTGCGGATGATGGCCCCTTACTTCACGTACCAATGGCACTGGTCAAAATAGGTTTTAAGGTATATCCACGTGCACGCAGTAATTCTATCACTCCCTTTTGTCCGGGCAAATGTCCCGCTCCTACCGCAAAAAAAGTAGGTTGCTTTTTCATTAAATCCTCGATCACTGGGATCCAATTGGCATTGCGCTGGTCGAGTAAAACATCTTTATACTCTACTGTAGGTCCTGAAGCATTGATCATCTCATCGAGTTTGTTGAGATCTTGCAATTTGTAGTAATGCACCATAGAATCCATTTCGGCAGTTTGGGCCTCGCCAGATTTGATGCTTTCCAACAACATGTCGGCCTGATCGCCGTACGGGATGCGATCAAAAATACCCAGCTGATAGTCCATCGTTTCTAGTCCGGCCATTTCTTTGCTTTGATTTTTTGCCATTTCCGAAAGCTCAAGTTCATAGCTCTTCATATTATCCATGCTAAAACCATCGCCGGAGAATAAATCACCCGAACCAAAAATGGTCAGGAACATGGGCTTGATGCGCTGGAGCATAAAAATAGGCAAGCCCATTTCTTTAAAATGACTCTCAATAATTGCAAAGTCCTTTTCTGACATCAAGTCTTGCAAGGTGGTGTCATTCCGCATAAATGCCTTTTCCATGATGCCCATGAGGTTTCCCATGTCCATTGCATCGTCCAAATCAAATTCTAAGGCAAGCAAATCTGTAGCGGAAAATGCCTTGGCCATATATTCTGTGAAAAAATAATCTTCCTCAGAAATTAGATGGATGGTGCCGAAAAGATAAGAGCCATCTACCCCATTTCCTGATATTTCCCACAGGAGCGCATTTTGATTTTCGGCTGTTTTCCTGACAGCTTGCTCGGCCGTCTTGCAACCAAAAACAAGCAATCCACAAGCAATGCCGAATAAGAAGATACATTTCGAAATTTTAGCCATAATTTTTTTTGTTAGAACTTGAGTAGTTACCTATTCGACACCTATTGACTAAGCACCTGCTTACCTAAAATCTTATATCTAACGTCTAAGGTCTAATATCTGACATCTAACGTCTGACCCGTCTAAGATCCATTCTTCGTTAATTCATACAACAAAATCGCCGTCGCCACCGACACATTGAGCGATTCGATCTGCCCAGTCTGCGTTATGGTGATGCAATGATCGGCTTGCGCTCGCGTCTCGCGCGAAACCCCACGATCTTCAGAGCCGACCACCAACACCCAAGGCACGCTGCCATCAATCTGATCGGGTGCCTTACCTTCTTCGACGGTAGAAACCAAAGAGACAAATCCTGAATCGCTCAACATTTGCATGGTTTGAGCTATGCCACCTACCCGCACAACCGGCAAAAGACCGAGTGCTCCAGCAGAGGTTTTCATCGCCACCTCATTTATCGGTGCAGAGCGCTGCGTAGAAACGAGAAGAGCATGCACACCGAGCACCTCTGCAGAGCGGGCTATGGCTCCTAAATTGCGTACATCCATAATACCGTCAAGCATGAGTAGCCGGGGGGTACCTACTTTCTCGTAGAGAAATGGAATTAAATTATCCAGTTGCACATAGTCGACGAGTGACCCAAACGCATAGATGCCCTGATGCTTGCCTCTGACTTCGCGATCTATTTTAAATTTGGGTAGTCGCGCCAGCGGGACGTTTCGCTCCCGACAGAGTGCTCGAATATCCTTTTCAAACTGGCCATGGATCGAATCCTGAATAAAAACCTTTTCCAGAGAGGCTCCGGATTGCAATGCCGTCAGTACCGGGTTTCGGCCAAAGATCTTGTCCATTAGCGCACCTCGTACATTTTCTGATAGTAGTCTTGATACGTACCACTGGTGACCCGGTCGAGCCATTCCGTGTTGTCCAGATACCAGTCGATCGTTTTTGAAAGGCCTTCTTTGAGCTGTACATGAGGAACCCAACCCAGCTCAGCTTGAATTTTAGAACTATCGATTGCATAGCGACGATCATGTCCTGGACGATCAGTCACATACTTGATCAGTTTGCGTGAAGATCCCGGATCACGATTTAATTTTTCATCAATCAGATCACAGAGATTGTGCACCAGCTCAATATTTTGGTGCTCATTATGACCACCTATATTGTAGGTCTCTCCTACTCGGCCAGCTTGTGCAATAGCTTCCATGGCGAGCACATGATCTGTGACATACAACCAGTCACGCACATTTTTACCATCGCCGTAAACGGGCAGTGGAGATTCTGATCGAATATTGTTGATCATGAGTGGAATCAATTTTTCGGGAAATTGATTGGGCCCATAATTATTCGAACAATTAGAAACCACGATAGGCAAGCCAAAGGTATGATGATAGGCTCGCACAAAATGGTCCGAACTTGCTTTTGAGGACGAGTATGGGGATCGCGGATCATAGTTGGTCTTTTCCGTAAAAAGACCTGAGGCCCCTAAGCTTCCGTAAACTTCATCAGTCGATATATGATAGAAGAGCTTTTCTTCAGGGTCCGCATCTTTCCAGCTGTTCTTTGCCACGTTCAGCAGGTTGACTGTCCCAATGACATTGGTCTTGACAAATTCCAAGGGCTCCTCAATCGATCGATCTACGTGTGACTCTGCTGCTAGGTGAATCACCAGATCGGGATTGAATTCAGCAAATATTTCTTCCAACAATTTGGCGTCGGTAATGCACCCCTTGACAAAAGTGTAATTCTCCGAATCTTCTACGTCAGTCAGATTTTCCAGATTTCCAGCATAGGTCAGCTTGTCAAAATTGACAATCCGTGCTTCCCAATTTTTCACAAAATGCCGGATGACGTGATTGCCAATAAAACCGGCACCACCGGTGATCAAAATTGTTTCGAAATTCCTCATTATTTAACAACGGTTTTAAAATAGTCTAAAGTGCGTTTCAAACCCTCCGAGCGATCTACTTTAGGCTCCCACTTTAGTAACTTTCGAGCCAAGGTGATATCTGGCTTGCGCACCTTGGGATCATCTTCTGGCAGCTCCTTAAAGGATAAGGTAACCTCCGGATTTCCGACCAATGCTATTATTTCTTCCGCCAATTGGCGAATGGTTATTTCTGCTGGGTTGCCAATATTTACGGGCTGAGAGTAGTCCGAATGCAACAAGCGAAAGATCCCCTCGATGAGATCATCTACGTAGCAAAAAGAGCGTGTCTGCGATCCGTCGCCAAAGACAGTGAGTGGAATACCCCGTAGTGCCTGAGACATAAATGCAGGCAGTGCGCGACCATCTTCAACCCGCATGCGCGGGCCATACGTATTGAAAATACGTACGATGCGGATCTCTACATCATGAGCTGTATGATAGGCCATGGTTATCGCCTCTTGAAATCGCTTGGCCTCGTCATAGACTCCGCGAGGACCTACCGGATTTACATTGCCCCAATAATCTTCCGTCTGCGGGTGCACCAAGGGATCTCCATAAACCTCTGACGTTGATGCAATAAGAATTCGGGAGCCTTTGTCCTTGGCCAGACCCAACAAATGATGCGTACCCAAAGAGCCGACCTTGAGGGTATGGATTGGCATTTTAAGATAGTCAATGGGACTGGCCGGAGAGGCAAAATGCAAGATGTAATCTAGCTCACCCGGCACATGGACAAACTTTGTCACATCGTAGTAGATGAATTCAAAGTTGGGTTCCTTAAAAAGGTGAGCGATGTTGTCTTTCGAGCCGGTGAGCAAATTATCCAGACCGATGACATAGTAGCCTTCTTTGATAAACCGGTCGCAAAGATGTGAGCCTAAAAATCCGGCTGCACCGGTAATCAAAATTTTCTTCATGAGTACTGAAAAGGTTAAGACAAAGGTAGCAAAGAGAGGCTTACTTTTGCGACGTGTTACGATATATACCATATCTGCTTTGTGCAAGCCTATTTCTACTTTATGGCCATAAAGGACTTGCCCAGCCGAATGAGAAAAATGCCGTACTCATGGTGCAGCTTGGTTATGGGATAGATCTTCCTGCAGCAGATATGGCCAAACGCTATGGGAACAATTTCCTACTCAATGCAGGTGCCGGATACCTACTACCCAACAACTTCCTCTTTGGGCTGGAATATCAATTCCTGTTTGGTGCTCAGGTGAAGGTCGATGTGCTGGCCCCATTGCGCGGTCCCGAGGGGTTGATCATAGGTCGGGACATGCGATTTGCCTCGGTGTTTTTGCGCGAGCGGGGAACAGTCTGGAAGGTGCAAGCCGGATATTTGCTCCAGGGAAGGGCTGAAAAAGCACGCCAGGGGCTGCTGATTCAGGTGGGTCTGGGATATCTGTCGCATCGTATTCGTATTGTGGATGATTTTGACTCTGTGACGCAATTAAGTGGCGATCTGATCAAAGGATACGATCGCAAGTCGGCTGGTCTGGCCGTATCACAGTATTTGGGCTACTTGTACCTGGATCGAAATCGCCTACTCAATTTTCATGCAGGCATCGAGCTCACCGAGGGATTTACCAAGAGCCTGCGAAAATTCAATTATGACACCAAAATGCAGGACACGGAGCGTCGATTCGATGTACTATTGGGAGCCAAAGTGGGGCTCATCATTCCGATTGGTAGAAATGAGAACGTGATCTACTATTGAATAGCACTATTATCTATTCACTATTATCTATTCACTATTCACTATTATCTATTCACTACTTGATTATCTCCTAAATTCGTCCTGTGTTTCGAATTCTGTACGATACTGCCCTGCAGACTTATCAGATGGGTGCTCGCGTGGCGGCCCTCTTCAGCCCCAAAGCGCGCAAGTGGGTCGATGGTCGCAAAGCACAAGATCTCTCCTCGCTAAATCTCAACAAACCGATTTGGATACACTGTTCATCGCTGGGAGAATTTGAGCAGGGACGTCCGATCATCGAGCGCATCAAGCAGCAACATCCCGAACAGCAGATACTACTCACTTTCTTTTCGCCAAGTGGGTATGAAATCCGCAAGGATTATAATCAAGTGGATCGTGTGCTGTATCTGCCTTTGGATCAGAAATCAAATGCGCAGCTCTTTTTAGAAGCGGTAGATCCGTGTCTAGCCCTATTTGTCAAGTATGATTTTTGGTACCACTATTTGAGCCAACTAGTAAATCGACAGATTCCATTTGCGGTCGTCGCAGCAAATTTCAGAACCAACCACTTTCTTTTTAGATCAGCTATGAAGCCGATTTTGTCTTTGCTGCAAGAAGCAACAGCTCTATTTGTCCAGAACGAAGTGAGTATTCAAACCTTGGAGCAGCGAGGCTTTTCGAATGCTTTGGTGGCAGGTGATCCACGCATCGACCGTGTCCTGGCAAATCAACCAGATAGTGAGATATGCACGGAGCTGGATCTGGCTGGATTTGAGCAGGTGATTGTCTTTGGCAGCTTATGGCTGGAGGACCTTGAAATCGTGCGTCCGTGGATCGTGGAAGCTGTGGCCGATCCAAAGACATTCGTGATCATTGCGCCCCATGATCTCAGTGCCAAAAATGTACGGCTCATCCAGCATAACGCTGGGGTATTCCGTCGTCTCTCAGAGGTGCGAGCAGGAGAATCGTTGGGTCCAGATGGATTGATCGTCGATACGATTGGTGATTTGTCATCACTCTATCACTGTGCCCACTTGGCCTACATCGGAGGCGGATTTGGCCATGGCATACACAATATCCTCGAGCCCGCAGCAGCGCATATTCCCATCTTATTTGGACCTAAGCACGGTAAGTTTCCGGAAGCAGATGAGCTCATACAACTGAAATGTTCCTTTGCTGTGCAATCTAGCGCAGACGTGGCAGCCACTCTGCGGCAATTGAAGTCTGAAGCTGAGCGTGGCCGGATCGCCGAAGACCTGGTGCTGTTTTTGAAAAAAAATCGCGGCGCTACGGAAACCATTGTAACCTGGCTGGAAGCACATAACTTTATTCCCGCATGATCTTCAAATACTCATGAAACGCAGCACTGGACAAGAAATATCGGAGATGATAGATGCATTTGCAGGTCTGCGTTGCTTGGTCGTGGGCGATGTGATGGTCGACCGCTATCTGACCGGTGTGGTATCTCGCCAATCACCAGAAGCTCCGGTGCCGATTTTGGATCTGCAAAACTCAGATGCACGCTTAGGTGGAGCGGCCAATGTGGCTCTCAACCTAACCGATTTTTGCAGGTCGGTCTCGCTTTGCTCGATACTGGGATCTGATGAAGCCGCAGAGGATTTTCGCCATCTGCTGGAAGTGTCTGGCATAGATGGGTCTGCCCTCGTCACGGTTCCGGATCGACCTACCACGGTAAAAACAAGGCTCATGGATGCCAATGGTCATCTCATGCGGGTAGACCGAGAGTCGACAGCCCCCATTAGTGAAGAGACCATCGCTTTGGTGCAAAAAAGACTTCATGGATTGATCACCTCGCAGTCTATCGATCTCGTCATTTTGCAGGATTACAACAAAGGTCTCTTGCAGCCCACTCTAATTGAGGGGGTGCTGGAGCTTTGTCAGGAGTCAGAGATACCGGTAGCTGTCGATCCAAAATTTGAGCATATCTCTGCCTATCAGGGGGTTGATCTGTTCAAGCCCAATTTGGTCGAACTCGAAGCCATTCTGGGAGATAAAATAGAGCCCACACAAGATGCACTCGACCAGGCTGCGTTAAAACTGGCTAAGCAGCTCAGCTACAAGCGACTCTTGGTCACCTTGTCCTCCGCAG
The DNA here is from genome assembly GCA_905479665.1 of uncultured Saprospiraceae bacterium. Lineage (GTDB taxonomy): Bacteria > Bacteroidota > Bacteroidia > Chitinophagales > Saprospiraceae > CAJQNM01. The sequence goes on along the minus strand of CAJQNM010000549.1, from coordinate 2,324 downwards.
GAATTTACTATCGCAGCAATGCCGAAAGCGCCATAATCCCGGCCTATCCCCGTCAAATTCGTGATGTCTGTGGAGCAGGAGATACGGTTATTGCGATTGCAGCTCTGGCCCTGGCGAGTGAATCTAGTCTGCCCAAAATCGCCCAAATTGCTAATCTAGCGGGTGGCATCGTTTGTGAATTTCCTGGAGTGAAAGCGATTTCACGTGATCTTTTGGCCATTTCCACGGTAGGGTTTTAACGTTTCTGTGACATATATGTAGATAAGAAGCCATATTAAATGAGCAAGCAGATTGGGGATTTACGTATCTTTCCCGCCCTAAATGAGACTACAACATATTTTTTCTTCAACAAATCTAAATCGTATGAATACTTTACCAAGACGATTACTCACTACTATTTCACTCTTGTGTATGGCTTTGGCGTATGTGTCCGCTCAAGAAGCCATTTACAATTTTACCTTCGACAACGACCTCGATGGCTGGACACCGGTGGCCATCAGCTCATTGGACACAGCGAAGGCGGATGCAGCCCTGTGGGCTTACTCATCTGATGGAAGTGCCTTTACGGGAGCTTTTGCCTCTGAACTACCCATGATCTCGATCTCTGGGGGCGGTGCAGCCCTTTTCGATTCCGATGGTCTTGATAACGGTGGTGATGACAGCGCTGAAGCTGCAGGCACTGGCAACAGTCCTGCCCCTCAACGAGGAGAACTTATTTCTCCGACACTTGATTTTACGGGTGTCGACACGGTTTTACTGGTTTTCAATCAGTTCTATCGCTACTTTGCCGATGATGCCAGTGGAGAGGAACTTGATCGAACTAGCGGCACCGCCTCTTTTATCGAGGTAAGCAATGATGGTGGTACTACCTTCAATCTCTTTGAAGTAAACACCGATGCAGATCCCAACCGGGCTACAGCCCGTGACGACATTCAGGTGGTAGACATCAGCGACTTTGCCGGTGGCTCTGCCGAAGTAGTCATCAAATTTGTTTGGGATGGAGACTACTACTTCTGGCTGATTGATGATGTGCGTTTCTTCAGCGAGATTGGTGTCAATTTGGCGATCGAAGAGTTTACCGTACCAAATAACTTTCAAACCCCAGATCTTGCTTTTCAAGGAGATAGCGTCGATTTGGAGATTTTAATCCGAAACGAAGGATCTGTGATGATCACCGACTCTATCCAGTGTGTGGCGCGCATACTCGACGTCGATCTCAATACCATGTGGAGTGACACCGGTTATCTCGATTTTGATTTGGCCGTTGACTCCAGTGTGATTTGGGATTTCGATAAGCACTATGTACCTGGATTACTCACTCAAAATACGGCTGATGATTCGTATCTGGTCGTTTACGATGTATCCGTCAAAGGAGACACCGTTCGGGAGATCGTAAAGCCCGACGACAATCAGGAACTTGATGGTTTTCAGGTGCGTGATCTCACGTTCGAAAAAGTACCCGGCGGCAGTGGTTTTGGTTTTAATGGCGATGCCGGGGGAGGAGATCCAGAACCATATGACTGGGCAAACTTCTTCAGCATTCCTGAAGGTCTAACCCAAAACATGTCGGTTTCAAATTTCTTTTTTGAGGCATTCCCCGTCGGCGATGATGTGCTTGCCGGCAAGAGTGTGATTTTATATGTGATCGAGCTCCCGGATAGTGTTGGTACTCCGCAAGGCGTACTCTTAGCTGGAGACGGTATCGCTGTAGATAATTTTGACTTTTCACTTGGCGTGGACGACTACGTTACCGCAAATCAGGTAGTAGGTATAGGTTCATATGCTTTCTCCGCAGATGATGATGAGGACGGAGCACCATTTTTCGCACAAGTTTTTGACTTTTTTGAGGACGATCAACCAGTCACTCTAAAACCTGGTAGAAAATATCTCTTTGTAGTACGTTACACTACTGGATCAGAATTGATTGCACAGGAAGTAAGTCGTACCTACAAATTATGGCAGCTTTCTTCTCTGGCTTCTTTCCCATCGATCAATGGTGGAAACTGGACAGTGATCAGTACGAGTGGCGACAATCCGACAGACTATTCGGAAAATATTGCGGCCATCGGATTTGATGTAGAGCTGATTTCTACAGGAGTAAATGATGCCCCTCTTCCGGAGCATTCGGTAGAAATCTATCCGAATCCAGCAAGGGATCACGTTAGCGTTGATTTGGCATTTGAGGTACCAACAGACGTCAATGTTTTTCTTGCCGATGCCTCGGGCAAAATCTTGCAAGTAAAAGTTCTGCCCAAAGTAACTCAGCATACTCAGCTGTTTGACGTAAATCAATATCCTTCTGGAAATTACCTCGTGCGAATAGC
>CAJQNM010000548.1 GCA_905479665.1 uncultured Saprospiraceae bacterium | reverse complement strand
AATACGTTTCACACCTTTGGGAAGGGCTGGACTATCTCTTGGCAGAAATGGCTAAACGGGACATGAAAGCTGTCGTATGTCTCTCCAATTTTTGGCCGTGGTCAGGAGGAATGGCGCAGTACGTAAACTGGTCTCAAGGCGAAAAAATCCCATATCCACCACCTGCAGAACGGGGATCCTGGACCCGCTACATGCTCTATACCTGTCGATTTTACAGCGATCGAAAAGCCCTTGAGTTGTACTCCAATCATGTTTCGCATGTGGTAACTCGACGCAACAGCATCACCGGAATCCACTATGCTGATGACCCCACGATTATGTCCTGGCAGCTTGCCAACGAACCACGGGGCATGGTGCGACGTCGAGCCTATCGCTCCTGGATTAAGAAAACGGCAAAGCACATCAAATCGCTTGATGCCAACCATTTAGTGAGTCTGGGGAGTGAAGGAGAAACGTCGTCGTCCTGGTCAGGCAATCGCTTCTTAAGGGATCATGGTATTCCGGAAATCGACTACACCACTGCACACATTTGGATTGAAAACTGGGGATGGTACAATCCCAAAGAGAAGAATTCGCTCGCAGAGGGCGTCGAGAAAGCATTTGCCTACCTGGATCGGCACAATGACCTTGCTCGCCAGCTCAACAAGCCACTGGTGCTTGAGGAGTTTGGAATTGCGCGAGACCTCGGTAGTCTACATCCTGAATCGACAGATAGTGCCCGTATTCGGTACTACAACGAATTGTATAAACATGGATTTTCCCATATGGAAAACGGAAACCTGGCGGGATCTAATTTCTGGGCTTGGGGTGGCGAAGGTCGACCTGTTGCGGAACATTGGTCGGTTGGCGATCCACTCATCGGAGATCCACCACATGAGCGCCAAGGATGGTATTCCGTGTATGATAGCGATCGTGAACTTCTCGATCTGCTGTCGCGCTGGGCAGCAAAGATTGGACAGTTAGGAGCCCTTGCGAAATGAGTCGAAACGAAACCGTAGCTGACGCGTGAGTTTATCAATTTCTGGCGAAATGTGAAGTCCGAGTACCAATCCAAGATAGATAAGAACAAAGAGTGACCCTCGGCATAAAATATTGAGAAGCGGGTGGAAATCAACGGGTAGAAAATAGGCAGCAGCAAAAGCAACCAGACCGATAGCCACTGCTTTTAGGTGCACCATTGAAAATGGATGCATCTTGAATTTCCACTGTATAAAAATGAGCTTGACTAGATTGAAAAGCAATAGAGCAATGGCTGTCGCCATTCCCGCGCCGGGTAGGCCAAATTTTGGGATCAGCAAATAATTAGTATAAACGGTGGTCAAACCTAGGAGAACCAAGGCAATCAAATTAAAGCGAAAATATTTTGAAAACACGATAATGGGATCATTGACTCCGGCTGACATATTCACCAACTGTCCAAGACCGAGGAAAAAGAAAGTCATGCGGTAAGGCAATTGTTCTTGCAATTTGGGTGTCAGGTGCAGGAGGTCTTCGAGACAGATCCAGGTGCCAAGAAAAACCAGGAGACCAGCGACCGTTAGTGTTTCGGCAGATTTGCGATAGACATCCTTGATCACCGTGCTGTCTTTTCTTTTCCATGCCTGGGAAATGATCGGACTGCTGATCGCCAGGAGTGCTTGGTATGGCACGACCATGACAAATGTCATGAACATAAAAGAGCTGTAAAATCCACCAAAATCATAGCCCAAATAGGTGGTGACCATGATGATGTCGATCCGGAAAGCAAGCAGTGATCCCAGTGACGTAAAAAACCCAAAGGCCGAATACACAGCCATTTTCCTTGCCAGGTCACGATTGAGAAATCGCCAGTCGATCTTAAAGGACAGTTGCTTGAGTCGAGCCAGGTAGATAATTAAACCGCAGATGCCCAGGAAGTACATGGTGAGCATGCCCCACTTAAAACCCTGCAAGTCAATGATCTGGTAGAATATCAGCAAAATAAGTATCGGGAGGATGATCTTGTGCAGAAATGAGGAGAATACGGTAGGTATCACCACCCGCTTAAAATTGCTTGCATGTGCAACTAAAATGCTTTGAAGAATTAAGGCAGCGACCAATAGAAAAATTAATATTCTATTGCTCTGGAATTTGTCGGATTCCATACCTAGACTTTCTAGAATTCTGAGGAGAGGCTCTTCTAGCCAAATGGCTAGGGGAGTGAACACTAAGAAAGTGACGATGGTAATAAGGAAAAGCAAACCGAGAAAGCCGTGATGCGAATTGCCTTTTTCAAAATCAGGGAAAAAACGCACGGTGAGAGAGGTCGTACCTAGGGTGGCAAAAGGCACCAGCAAAGATGCCGTGGCAATAACAAATTGGGCAAGGCCATAGGTCTCCCAGGCTAGTGGATAAATGAAAAGAACACTGAGCAATCCTAAAGCCTGACCCAGGTAGGTCACGGTCGTGCGCTTAAGAGACTGTCGGACTATAACACCCATTGATCACTTTCTTGCTCTACGAACGAAAGAAAAAACCAGGAAGTACTTTCCGCTCCTCACCGCCTAAAATATTGATTTTGATAAATGACTTTAAAAAACCAAACCCGTAGCAATAAAGTTGGGTGAAGGCTGCGCCAACGGCGGTCATCGCTATTGCCACATTTTTGGACCGAAAAAGGGCTTCGACGAAAACGAGGATAGCCAATAGTAGGAGAGGAAGCAGAAAGAGGGGAGAAATAAAAAAAGCTAAAATCAATAAAAGAATACTCCCCAGTAAAAATAAAGTAGGCAGAAAATACACCAATTTCAATGTGCCAGGATGCCATTTACCTAATATGATTCGGACTACACCAAATTTATAAACCTGCTTAGAAAATTTTCTAAAGTCAATGCGCCGTTTGTGAAAGACTTTGGCGTCGGGAATTAATCCCACTCGTTTTCCTGCCGCCATTATTCGGTAACTGAGATCAGGGTCTTCCCCAGGATGGAGATCGGAAAAACCACCGATTTCTGCGATCACTTCTTTACGAATACCCATATTAAAACTACGCGGCTGAAACGTATCTAGTTGTTTTTCACGACCACGGATGCCTCCGGTGGTGATGAACGATGTCATTGCATAGTTGATCGCTTTCTGAATATTTGAGAAGGAAGGGTGCTCGTCGTCTGGACCCCCATAGGCATCCAGTGGCGTGTGTGCCAGGTGTTGGGCGACGTGTTCGAAATATTCGGCAGGGATGATGCAATCGGAATCGAAGAGCACCACATACTCACCCGACGCCTTTTCCATGCCGAAATTGCGACTGTCACCTGGACCAGAATTTTCCTTGGCAAAGTAAGTGATCTGCAGTTGGTCAGTAAAGGTTTCGACGACCTCCTTGCACGGCTCCGTCGACCCGTCTTCGACGATCAGTATTTCAAAGTCAGCATTGGTCTGCAGAACCAGTGAATCCAGCAGCTCCTTTACCTCTTGTGGGCGATTGTAGACGGGAACAACAACAGAAAAAGTGCGATGAGCATCCATACATGAGTAAATATCTTAATATTCAATTGATTACTCAGATATATTTAGGGCACTTCTAATAATTCTATTTGAAATGATGACGCAGACCCCTTGTGTTTTTCAGCGCCTTCCATGCCGGTCATGCGAGGATTGGAAAGCGCTTAATTAACAAATACTGAGTTAAAAATATATTGGAAGAGTTTAGCGTAGATGATACTCTTCCAAGGTACTTTAGTGCCTTGTTTGAGTTAAAGAAGTGCCAGAGCAATGGGTTAAAACCCATTGGAAGAGTTTGGAATTGAAAAATCTTCCAAGGT
>CAJQNM010000547.1 GCA_905479665.1 uncultured Saprospiraceae bacterium | reverse complement strand
TCATGGGTGAGATCAACTTCTTCGGTTGCAAAGTAGCCCAACACCTCATCTGGATCAATCACAAAACCATCTGCAGGGGAGAAGTCCTGTACCTCAATGTCAAACGGTCTGGCAGGCAACGTCGCGATATACCGACCATTTTCATCGGTCAACAATACGGTATCGAGGCAGATGCTGTCACCCCCTGAGTAGAGTCGCACCTCCGACTGACCGATAAATATGTCGCAACCAGCTTTGACCACACCTTCGACTAGATTTACAGATGTGTCAATAAAATTGACACCTACTACGTCCGCATCGACCATGACAGTGCGGCTACCCGGTGCCATGCCATGCGTGCCCAAAACAGGAGTAATTTTATATGAGCCTGACTCTTCTACGCCAATGCTGTAGTGCCCTCCAGGGCCCGTGCGATCCCCTTTGAAAAGATCACCGATCCAGATCTCGACACCTTGTAGACCACAAGTGTCGCCATTGAGGGCCTGTACCACTTGTCCACTCACCACAAATGCGGTCGTATCGGCAAAGTTTATTCCCAAGCTAGGCACCTCTAAATCCAAGCGTTGCTCGGGGAGGAAGGCAGGATCAAAGGCATGGTTTTGCTTGGATGGGGTGACCTTAAAGGTGGCCTCAACTCCATAGTAAATCTGTCTGATAGAGTAGTCTCCAAATTCATCGGTCGTATCACAGTAGATGGTTCCAGCTGCACTTTGATCCAGATCATTTTCCTGCTCTACGCAAACCATCACTCCCGATATGGGAAGCTGTGTAAGCGGAGTCTGAACGTGGCCACTGATCCGCCCGTTCGGCTGGGAGGCCCCTTCGGCATTCAGCTGATAGTCCACAAAGTCTTTTTGCCAGGCGATGGTATATTGATACGCTCTACCGGGCACCAGTGCAGGATCACTGTCAGAATAAGCAGTGTCTGCATCGCTATTAATGCTGAGCTCAGCGACCTGCTGGCCATCACGGCGAATAACCACTTCTTCGGTGATGTTTGATAGATCGTCCCACGATAGAGTAACCTTTCTTGGTTCTCCCACAGAAGCACGCAGTTGGCGTGGTCTTGTATGTCCTACAATGGTTCGTTCTGAGGAGGTATGTCCGCCAAACTGATTTGTGGTGGTCGTGATATAGTAGGTGTGGGTTTCATCTGGGCCAACACTGAAGTCTACAAAGGTCTGCCTGCCATTTTTTGCCACCCCTGGCTTGCTTCCAATGCCATTGCCAGGACTATCTCGAGCGATGCGGTAGCTGTGATTTGAGGCAGGTACATCTGTATTAGACACCCATGATATTTCGATGTGGTCGCGATCCTGAGATGCGTCAAGGTTCCTGGGAGAACGGATACTTGAGGTTGATGCGCGCTGCGAGTTATCCAGAGATCCGTTGCAGGAGATCCAGCAATTGAATACGGCATTGTTGGTGCCGGATTGACTGGCAGCAATGGTATATGTCTGGGATGCACTCGGCCCAGGGGCCAGACGAATTGTTCCTTTTCGGCTCTTGCTAGATCCTGAGGTAGGGCGTACCGTTGATTTAACTGAAAACTTATACTCATCAGTGCAGCTGCAGAAGTTCTTCTTGTGCTCAAAATCTACGTACTGGTAATAGTCACTTCCGGAGTAAAAATTCCAGGTTATGTCGTTTTGCGCAGTAGGTTTTACTACCGCCAGTAAACAAATGATGGCAAGGAGAGGGACACCGAGGGAGTAGGTTTGTGTTTTCATGTGGTCGTACATTTGATAAACCAAATCTAGACACCTGGGGCCAGGGAAGCAAGAACAGAGGGTGGACAAAGGGGTGACAAGGCCACAAAAACACTGAAAAACCAGAGAAAGATGGACAATTCTCTAGGTTGTACTATGATCCATGCCGCAAAAGCGATGACGGGCAGCTTTAACACTCAGATTTGCTTGTCGGACCAGGCGTCAGTGAATTATAGCATACCTTTGTACATATCTAAACAAATCATACTATGAACTTTTGTATCCGCTTTTGCATACTTGCCCTTTTTGCGGCCGCGTTCAGCAGCACATCGCTGAGTGCCCAAGAAATCCCTACCAAGCAAAAGGCACTTTTCACCAAAGTGACAGCGACCTGGTGCCCCAACTGCGGTACTTGGGGATGGGCGTATATGGAGAGCATGGTTGGTTCAAATGAAAATGATGCCTTGATCATTGGCGCTCATTTTAGTGGTGAGCTTGCTACCGCTGCTGGCGACTTTCTCGCTGATAATTTTGCCGTATTCGGTCAGCCACGCTTCTTGCTCAACAATCGGGATCTGCAAGTGAGTCGCAACAATCTTGCGGACAAAGAAACCGAAGCGCGCAATGTGATTGTCGCAGATGGCAAAAAAGACGCAGAAATCGGAGTAGGTCTCGAAGCTACCATATCCGCCACCTCAGTCGATGTAAAAAGCAGCACCAAGAATTTTGTAGCCCTTGATGGGGCATACTATTTGGCAATCTACCTGATCGAAAACGAGGTGATCGCCAACCAAGCTTCGGTAGGCCCATCTGCAAATCATCCCTACGTCATTCGATCCGCTTTTAGTGCGGATCAATTTGGCACCGAGCTCTTTTCCGGCCCTGTTTCCGACTTCAGTAATGATGCGGAGCATTCATTAATCCTAGATCCTGAATGGAATACAGAAAACCTTTACGTCTATGGCATTATCTGGAAAAAAGAAGGTCAAACCTATATTTACCAAAATGGTCATCGTGTCAAAGCCGAAGCGATGAGCACATCAGCAAGAGATCAGGGCATCCTTTCTGAGGTATCTATCGGACCAACCATTTCTGGTGGTCGGTATACATTTTCTGGAGAGGAAAGTACTCTGCGACAAGCAAGTTTGGAAATAAGAGATTTGAGTGGAAAATTAATTAAACAAATGGTTTCCGGACAAATCAATCACGGTGTGGAGCTTAATCTTTCGGAGGAGGCAAATGGATATTACCTGGTGAGTTTTTCAGCACCCGGGTCTCATAAAACTGTACGAATCTTAAAACAGGATCAATAAGTGTGCGTCTGAGGTAGACCCCTGTAGTAGCTAGTGCCGCATAACCCACAAAATCGCATTATTCTCTGTGTTCTCAAACTGTGATACTTCATCATGCGAAGCCTCATATAGCTCGGAGCTATGCTCGGTTCGCCTTCTTCGTCTCACAGCTTGATATTCACAGATTATGATATGATTCTGCGAGTGATACGGCACTAGTGAGTCTCCTCCGGAAACTCACCAAATCAAAAATGGCTCTTTTGGCGATCTTTCCATTTTTCTCAGTTAGTGTAATTTCTGATAAATATCTATACAGTTTGGCTGGTTCTTTTGCACCAGTATTGCGTTGCAGAACCCCTCATATAGCTCTGCTATACTCGGGAACCTGCGCCTTATC
>CAJQNM010000546.1 GCA_905479665.1 uncultured Saprospiraceae bacterium | reverse complement strand
ATTCTGGTGACCCTAGTGTTTCGTCTCATAAATAAATGCACAATCTAACTTGCTCTTTTTCGTCACCTCATCCCCGCAGCTAGTGCGGGACTGTAAGCATCATCGAAAACCTTGCATAGCTACGGTCCCGCGACTCTCGAGACCGCGAGGACTCGGAGCTATGCGCGGTTTCGCTTCTTCGATCTGCCACAAAATAGCTGCCTTATTTTGTACACCTAATTACCAGACGAGACACTAGGTCAGTGACTCCATCTATCTGAATTCTTTTAATCCATAGAGGGAAGTCGGATCTGATCACACCGACATCCGAGTAAAGCCTGCTCTGTCCAGTTGATTTTGTGATCTATGCTTTGCCCCTAGGACTAGTGGCTGATAGACTGCAATTGCGTTGGGATGAGCTATTCTTCTCCATGCAGGGTCGTCGATTATATCCGGTGCATAGAGAGCAAAGGCCGTCTATATAAAGTCTGATTTTATGATCTTGTATTGGGCACAAGCTTTTCCCTTAAATTACATGCCTCATGCTCCATTACATCACAAGTCCCCTCTCGCTATCAAATTGATCATACCAGTTACAAAGTCTATTCAACCAACAATAAATAACACCATAATTATGAATGTCACTCGCTTTAATTTGTGTCTGTATTGAGAATAGAAATCTCAAAAGAGTCCGAAAATATTTGTTAATGATTTAGAGTAGAATTGTGGAAATTGATTTAGCTCAGACGAAGGCCGAACGCGATCGTATCTATCGTTTTAGATATCAAGTCTATATCAAAGAATTAGGTAAAAATTATCTTGCGGACAAACAGAGCCATGTCCAGGTAATGCTAAAGGATGAGTTGGATGCTGATGCTTTTCATTTTTATCTCAATAATAGGAATAAAGATGTTATTGGCACCATGCGTATTCGATTTATTGATTCGGAAGATGTTGAATTTAAGCACTTTCGATTGCATGATCAATATGAGCATTGTAAGCTTGCAACAGTTGGACGATTAATGGTAGCTCGATCAAATCGTGCAATGATGGTGGGGTCACAATTTACATTAAAGGCTTTTGAGTTCGGATTGCAAAACGGCATTGACTTCTGCTTTATTGAGGTGGAGCAAAGGCTTTCGCCTTTATATGAGAGGCTGGGATTTAAGAAAATATCTTCAACAGAAAATTCTAGTGGAGAAATGCGAATCCACTTTTGTTTGGATTTGAACGACACAAAATATTTGAAAACCATCAACTCTCCATTCTTGCGAGCCCTCTGTCGTCTACATAAGAATACAATAAATCAATTATAAAAATAGAATTTGCAATTATGACATACGATGAAGTAGCAAAAGAACAGCTGGAATTTCCGTCTGCCACCTATGAAGATTTCGAGCTTTTGGCAGATCAAGCCATTGATGACTTCTTGGTAGGTAATATCCTGCTTGTCAAGTTGGAGGATGGAACACTGGCTATCGAAGAATATCATGACTTATTGTTAACTCTTTTTCATCAGGTCTACATGAGCTCATCCTCATTTGCCTTGGCTGGGACCATGGTCGATTCGCGCTGGTTTCATGTGAGAGAATATCTGATGGAGCACGCCGAGGAGGAAAAGGAACATTGGGCATGGATTGTCAGCGACTTAAGAGCAACGGGCTACAGGGGAGCCGACCCACGTCAGAATTTTCCAAGTTTAGCAGCTCAATCTTATGTTGGTTATGCCATGTATTTAGGCTCAAAGTTTCCGGTTGGTCGATTGGCAATGGGCTATATTCTGGAGGGTCTGAGTGGGCGTTTCGGTGTACAATATGGACTAAAAGCGGCAAATTTATTAAAACTAGAACGGCATCAAGTTGAATTCTTTGTGAAGCACGGAGAATTAGATGCTGGGCATTCAGATGATATTTTGGAGGTTTTGCGAGCGACTGAATTAACACCCTACGAGTGGGCACATTGTTGCCATGTGGCTAGAACAACTGTTGCGCTTTACAAAGCGATGTACAATGAGGCTGTGAAAAGCTTAGATCCTGTCTTGGTGTCAAGATGATGAAGTATTTGTCACTGGGCATTGAGGTTATGACTTTCGGTAGCTTTATTTGGTCCGCTCTATTCTACTTTGGGAAGAACAAGGCACCGAGCAAGAAAATTCAATTTATTAAGTATGGTGGCTCATTTTTCATTCTCTTACATCTGTTTATCTTAGGCTTCAAGGCAGAGCTGAATCTGCCATCTTTTTGTATTGGGATTTCAATTTTCTTGCTGAGTTTATTTTTGTTCTGGTGGAGCTTGGCCTTAAATTGGAGAGATAATTTACATTTTGCTTTTGTAGAATCAGATAAAGATCGTCTAGTAACCAAGGGAGCGTACAGATACATTCGGCATCCGATTTATACGGCTTATTTATTGGCCTGGCTCGGAGGTTCAATTATATGTGGGCAACCACTCTTAATGATTACCTTTTTTGCGATGGGATATATTTACTTAAGTGCAGCGAAGTTTGAAGAGGAGGAATTCTTAAAAAGTCAGATGAAGGTTGAGTATGCGGCATATATCAAGCGGTCGGGGCAGTTTATTCCAAAGTTGTTTTAGCCTCTTAAGGTTTTCATGGGTGTGAGGCCCCGCTTCGCTGAATATCAATAATTTGGCACCAGTTACAAGCAGATCTCAACCAATAAGAAATAACCTAAAAATTACAAAATGAATCTATGCTACTTTGTATCTGTTCATAGTCAATTATTGGAGCAAACCAAAAAGTATTGGACAGATTGCTCAGCGCTACGGACAAGAAATAGAATTGTTTTATCATGGCACTACAAGCAACTCAAATCACAACACCCCGTACTACTATCCGCGCCCTCCTTACTCCCCGAGAGCGTGAGATCTTGCACTTCATTGCCCACGAATACAGTACCCGAGAAATCTCTCAGAAATTATTCATCAGCTACGAAACTGCACTTACACATCGGAAGAATCTACTCCGAAAACTCAAAGTGAAAAATGTGGCAGGTCTGGTGAGGGTGGCTTTTGAGCAGGGTATTCTTGATTGATTCATAAACCCAATTCATTCATTAGATTATCTGCTATAAGCCAAAATACCCGCGAACTCAAGGACGTCCTGTAATTTTCCTTCTCACCGTAAGAATGCCTACGATTGCGAGGCAAAATCACAGTTGAGCCCTTGATTTCATTGGTTTTTTGACTTTCGCGACGAAAACCCAATGCATAAATTGGGATAACCATTTAATTATTAAGACATGTATTTAGATAGTAAAATAAAATTTGGGATATCCGTTTCCTTCATTTTGCTTTCAGCCACCGTCCTTTTCGCCCAACCCATTGTGAGCCTAAATCCGGTCGTGAACATGTCTCGAGCTTGGGAGGAAATGGAGCATCATGTGGTATTTGATAGGCAATCCTCAGTCCCTCTTGGCCCTCTCGGGCGAGGCTTGGCAGGCCTGGATCTCGCCATCAACGCATTTACCGTACCCGACAATTATGAGACACCCCAATATGTGATCGAACATGATAGCATTCATCTTGAGGTGGAGGTGATCAATATTGGTGATGTGGAGGGCACGAATTTGAGAGCGATCGCGAGTGTAT
>CAJQNM010000545.1 GCA_905479665.1 uncultured Saprospiraceae bacterium | reverse complement strand
TTTTTTTGCCTTGGCTATGGCTGAGCGCTTTCCTGCTACAATGTATGCTTTCATAATATCTAGATTTCGAGAGTCTGAGACTGCGAGATTTCGAGAAGAGAAAACTGGCTGCTTCCATTAATCAAACTCATTATTTAATTGTTTTTTTAAATCCAATGATCATTCTCTTCAATTCGTCGGTTTTCTTGAGTATGCTCTCAAATGACATTTGATCAAGATACTCAACATCCAGCGCAAGAAAGAGCTGGGTCTCTACTTCACATAGTGATCCTAGTGAAATGTCCAGATATCGACGAAAAGTCGGTTGACTTTCGTAGCTACTCCCTTCCGAAATATTCGATGCAATGGAGATCGAGGCTCTTCGAATCTGACCCGTCAAACCATATTTTTCTTCCTTTGGAAAAACATCTGAGATTCTATAAATGTCCTTATTTAATTCTCGGGCCCTCACCCATATTTTAAGTTTGTTATACTCGTGCCTCACAACACAGTCTATTTTAATGGTCTTAGTTTATACATCAAATTTTCTCATTTCTTAGCCTTTAGATCTAGCTCTCAAAGTCTCGATCTCCTCGGCGTCTCGCTGTCTCGAAGTCTCGGTGTCTCGAAGTCTCAAAATCTAATTCCTCAACGGTTTATTATTCACCAACAAGTACTGTATCCGATCTAACGTTTTCTGATTACCCAGGAGAGCCAAAAATCCTTCGCGCTCCAAGTCAAGCAGATATTGTTCGCTTACTTGCTGATTGCTTGTGAGATCTCCTCCACAAATCACGTACGCCACCTTGCGGGCAATTTCGGCATCGTATTCAGACATGTACTTACCCAAATAAAACTCATTGATCGCTGTATATAATGTGGCAAGGCCTGCACGGCCCAGCACCTGAATGTCTTCGCGAGGCGTAGGTGCAATGTAGTCGGGAGCAAGCTCCAGCACCTTGGCTTTAGCCACGGCCATATTACGTGGAGTGTTGTAACAAATCTCGTCTTTGATGGGCAGTAGGTAGTTGTGATTGTAGGCATCAGGACCTGAAGTCGCAACTGTCGCTGTGGCTATCGGCTTAAAATGCTCAATCAGGGTTGGCATTTGTACGTCTCCCTCAAAAAACTTGTCTGACGCCCGCAGCGCCATCTCTTTCGTGCCCCCACCACCGGGAAGTAGTCCTACTCCGACCTCAACGAGGCCCACGTAAGACTCGGCAGCGATGATGCCGGCATCGCAATGCATGGCAATCTCACATCCACCGCCAAAAACATATCCTTGGGTAGCGACCACTACCGGTATCTTTGAGGTCCGGATACGCATGTTGATCTGCTGAAAACCGTGGACCATCTGATCCAATAGCTCAAACTCCTTTTGAGCCGCCAGCATACCGACGTTCATCAGATTGGCCCCGACGGTAAAATTCTTGGCATTGTTGCCAATCACCACACCATTCCAACCTTCCGACTCTGCCTTATCGACAGTAAATTCAAGGGCTTCACCGATTCCTTGCCCGATGGCATTGCTCTTCGATGCAAATTCAACGCACATTACACCATCTCCCAGATCTAAAACATTGGCCTCGCTGTTGCTGAGGATGGGCTCCTTGCCACGCAATGTATCCAGAATGATAAATCCTGCCGCACTAGGCACCGGTTGGTAAGAGTCGCTCGCCAGGCTGTAGTATTTTTTCTGGCCTCCCTCCATTCTGTAGAAAGACTCAACTCCTTTGGCCTGGAGCTGCTTAATCCAATCAGGGATACTTTCTCCCTCGGCCTCCGCCAGTTTTATTCCTTGGGCAAATCCGATCGCATCCCAATATTCGAAGGGGCCAAGATCCCAGGCGTAACCAGCTCGCATGGCATCATCGACGGCATATATTTCGTCTGAAATTTCCGGAACCCGATTTGCCGAGTAGGCAAATAAACCTGCAAAATACTCCTGCAAGAATTTGTTTTCACGATCATCTCCGTCGACCAGTGCTTTCAGCCGCTTATTGATTTGCTCAATGTTTCTTGTCTTGCCAACCACATCGAGGCGCGGTTTTATGGCTGGTTTGTACTCCAGCGTTTTGAGATCCAGCGCCAGTATGATGCTCTTGCCATTTTCATCTCTTTCTTTGGTGCGCTCATAAAAACCCTTGCCCGATTTATTCCCGTAAGATTTATTGTCCAGCAAGAATTTCATGAAGTCAGGGGTCACGGCATCGCCGAGGGTACTCATAAACTCATCTTCCTGACATGCACTGACCACAAACTTGCTCACCTTATCTCCGGTGTCGAGCCCGACTAGATCTTGCAGCCGGAAAGTAGCCGTCTTGGGCCGGCCAATAAGTGGGCCGGTGATGGCATCGACCTCTTCGATTTTCATCTCATACTTCTCAGTGAGCTGAAAAACCTTTATTCCCGACATGACCCCGATGCGATTGGCGATAAAGGCGGGGGTGTCCTTGCAGAGCACCGTTTGCTTGCCCAAATTGACATCGCCAAAGTGCATGAAGAAGTCAATCATCTCGGGATCACTGCCTTCATGGGGGATCACCTCCAACAATCGCAGGTAGCGTGGTGGATTAAAAAAATGAGTCCCGCAGAAATGCTTGCTAAAATCATCTGAGCGGCCTTCGACCAGCATCTTGATCGGAATGCTAGACGTATTTGAGGTGACCAGCGAACCAGGCTTGCGATGCTTCTCGACTCTTGCGAAAATTTGTTGTTTGATATCCAGACGCTCCACCACTACTTCGATGATCCAATCTGCATCCTTGATCTTTTCAAAGTCATCGTCAAAATTCCCTATTTCGATGCGCTGGGCAAAGGCATTGTCATAAAGAGGAGCTGGTTTACCTTTCAAGGCTTTCTTGAGCGAACCCGCGGCAATACTATTGCGAACCGCCGGATTCGTTTTGTCGGCATCGCTGATGTCGAACGGCACAATATCCAGCATGAGTACATCAAGGCCAATATTTGCTAGATGACAGGCAATGCCTGTACCCATCACACCTGATCCAAGGACGACCGCTTTTTGTAATCTGTATTTCATGAAGTGAGTTAGTATTTAGTATATTTTTTGACTCTGAGTCAGAACTAGCTTAAAGATAACGAAGATGCGGGAGAAAGGTTGAGCATATTTCTATTGCTTGTAGTTTTCAGAATACATTATTCTATATTGTATTTTACAGAGTACATTATCACGTATTGTAGTCTGAATAATGCATTATTAAATAGTGTAGTTTATAAAATACATTATGCTATATTGCATTGTGCAGAATACACTATGCTATATTGCAGCTTGTAGAATACATTTTATGCCTTATTGATATGTTACACAGGCATACATGGTTATAATTTGATTTGAAGTGGACCAGATTATTAGGTTGTCTAACACAACAATTGCGAATGTAAGTCGAGATTTCACTCGATCGCTCGACCATACCATCGAGTGGCAGCTACCCTTGAAAATCCTCAAAGGACCCCGTGGGGTTGGGAAAACCACCTTGCTCCTACAAGATCTGTGGCGCCGAAAAGAGGAAGGCCAGCATGTACTTTACTGCACACTCGACCATCCTTACTTCGGGACCAACTCTCCCTACGAACTGGCCAGTCAGTTGGATAGAAATGTTTCTTATCTGTACCTGGATGAGATTCACAAATATCAAAATTGGTCACAAGATCTCAAGCTCATCCACGATACCTTGCCTCAACTGCGGGTCATGGCCTCGGGGTCATCCATCCTGGATATTCTGAAAGGTGAGGCTGACTTGAGTCGACGGGTGGCATCCTACCATCTGCCGGGCCTGTCCTTTCGGGAATATCTCATGATGAAGGGAAAGCTGGACACTCCCTTGATCACGCTCCCCAGTATTTTGGCCGATCACGTAAGTCTGGCTTCAAATATCAGCGAAAAAATTCCGGTCCTGAAACTCTTCAAGGAGTATCTTCTTCATGGGTACTATCCGTTTTTCAAGGAATCACTGAAGCAGTATCCGCTCCGCTTACTGCGCATCATCAACACGACCATCGAAAATGATATTCCTGCGTTTGAAAATGTGGACTATCAGACCGTCCGCAATCTCAAGAAACTCCTCTATTTTCTCGCGCAATCGGGTCCGGTCTCCCCAAACGTCAACAAGCTTTCTGGCATCATCGGCGTCTCCCGAACCCATTTGCTCAAGATGTTTGACCTTATGCAGCGCGCAGATCTGGTCAATCAGCTGCGTCCTCCCCTGTCAACTCCTTCGCGCATCGCAAAACCCGACAAGTTGTATCTCCACAACACCAATTTCATGGCTGCGCTCACTGCCTGCGAATTAAACATCGGGCAAGTGCGGGAAACATATTTCCTCAACCAACTGAAGGTCATGCATGAGGTGCACACGCCTCCCTTTGGAGATTTTCTCATCGACCGAGAGCATATCTTTGAGGTTGGCGGATTGAACAAATCGTTCGAACAGATTGGTGCCGCTGCACACGCCTATTTGGCCATCGACGACCTCAAAGTGGGTCAAGGCAAACGCATACCGCTTTGGTTATTTGGATTTACGTACTAAGTCAAGGTTCCCGCACACTAAATCTGCTCCTGGATCAACCTCCGATATCGATCCTTGTACCACTAGTAGTGGTAAAAACATAGAGATCAGGAAGGTCGTGGAGGCAAACATTTTCAAGGGTGAAAAACCAATAGCTGAGAATTGCTGCCACAATCTTTGTTGTATCGTGAAAACGTTGCTACATTTGCAGGCGCTCGCGGAAAGCTGTGAGTTTAAAAAATAAGGTTGGTCCGGTAGTTCAGTTGGTTAGAATACCTGCCTGTCACGCAGGGGGTCGCGGGTTCGAGTCCCGTCCGGACCGCAACTATTTAGCTTCCTCTTACTTGTCTTAAGTAAGGGGATTTTTATTTGAACTGATTATCAAGGAGTTGCGTCAATCTTTGACTTCCTTGACATTAAATCGCAGAGACTTCTCCCCTATCCTGGGGGGAAAGCAAAGAGGCCAGGTCTTCCGTCCTATTGTTGCGCCTCTTCTTCGCAGACCCCCTAATTGGGTGAGTCAATCTCTAAACCCTTTTTAGCTCAGCTGTCACACGACATATTTGAAATCGAACATAGAGGGGGGGCTAGTAGGCACGATTACCATGAAAAGTCACCTCAGCAAAAATATTGTGAGACT
>CAJQNM010000544.1 GCA_905479665.1 uncultured Saprospiraceae bacterium | reverse complement strand
GAAATAATTAAATACGACGAAAACGACGAGCAGTTTGGCTATTATAGCAACAATACACTCGGAGATATCGGTCTGCTTGATGTCACTAATCCATTGAAAGTAATGGCGTTTTACCCGGCTTTCTATACCTGTATATTCCTGGACCGACAACTGAGAGAAACGATACGGATCAATTTTATTGAATTGGGTTTGGGCGAGATTCATACTGCCGCTACGGGAAACGAGGGTGCCCTCTGGATTTTCGATTACAATGAACAGCGGATGAAGAGTATCAATCCCAAGGGAGAGGAATTGCTGACTACAAACGATTTTCGATTACTTTTTGAAAAGACCATTCAGGTCGTGCGCATAAAACAATGGGGTGATGAAGTGTATGTGCAAACTCAGCAAAATGGGCTACTTGTTTTTGACTTGTTTGGATATTACAAAAAGACAATCGTCACCGATGGCTTGGTCTCTTTTCAATGGGTGGATGAAACACTTTTTCTGGTCTATCCTGAATCCATCGAGACCTATAGTCGCGTCGATCTTAGGACGGAGGAATTTGCCCAAACGCAAGATTTTGACTCAAAAACCTGCCTGCTCACTCGCAACGAGTTCGTTCTGGTTTCGGACAGTACATATCAAAGGCATCCCTTGGCAGACTTGCCTCGCTAAATGGTCATGATGTCTTTTTCTTTGACCTCGACCAATTCGTCACTCTTGGCGTAGTAAGCTTTCACGATTTTTTCTACCTCATCTTCGTTACGCTTTCCAGCGTCTTCTGAGTATCCAGCTTTGACCGCTGCTTTTATCGCATCCATCATTTTATGCCTCACATTGCGGATGCTCACTTTGGCATCTTCACCGAGCCCTTTCACTTGCTTTACAAGTATCTTGCGCCGCTCTTCGGTCAGAGCAGGAATATTGATGCGGATGAACTCACCGTCATTCATTGGGGTGAGACCTAGATTGGCTTCAAAAATGGATCTCTCGATAGTGCCCAGCAAAGATTTTTCGAAAGGCTGGATGCTGATGGTTCGCGAATCGGTCGTCCCCACATTAGATACTTGATTGAGCGGAGTGGGACTGCCATAGTACTCTACCATAATACCACTTAGCATGCTAGGCGAGGCCTTGCCCGCGCGTACTTTGGTCAGCTCTGCAGCAAGATGCTGCATGGCGCTATCCATTCCTTCTTGACCGATTTCCATGGCCATTTCCAACTCTTCAGTCATCGTTTATGTTCTTTACTCCAGATAAAGCTATTGATAAAACTCAGCTTTTCTAAGACTCTTTTAAATATAAGTACTTGACACCCCAAAGCAGTTCCCATCGCTCCCGAAAAAAAGAGCCAATATCCTTAGTAAATAAATTCAAACATACAGGATGGAGGGAAGATGAGTACGAGGGCTCAAGAGACAAGTCGGAGTCAAGGATGAAATCAAGTGACGAAACATTGAAAAGTATGACCGCTAACTAGAGCGTAATACAATAGATTAAGGCTGTAAGAAAAAGCTGTTCTGAGATCTACAATGCAAAGTCAATCGTCGTGATCTCTGTGATTTTGAAGAAAGCAGAGTCGTGAGTTATGGTTGTCCTTATACCTAAGCACCTCAATCTCCGACATAAATGAAATGGAAATGTTGTTGTCATTAATGAGGGCCCTTGTACTTTCGTGGCCTTTCAGATAGCTCACTCATCACGCATCTCTTTATAGATCTCTAAAGCGGTCTTGTTCTCATCAAACTGGACAGAGCCAAAAGTCTCATCCACGATGCGTTTTTTCACTTCGTATTGCTTGGCCATGCGCTTCTGGTGCAACTGGAACACTGCTTAGTTCCTATGAGAGCGCTTATGAGCTGGAATAAAAACGCTCTGGGATTCCACAGATTTCGGACAAAACCACACAGAGCTTTGTCTGTGAGAACCTATTGGGGAAGAGATTAAGGAGGTCACCGCGAGGAGTATCCTCCATCGCAACAATGCCTCCCTATACTGCTTAATTACGCAATCTCGAAATCAAATAGAGCAGCATGACAAGTGCAGAGAGCGCAGCGGCAACGTAGGTCATGGCAGCCCATTGCAATGCATCCTTGGCTCCATCATACTCCGCTCCACGAGCTATATTGGCCCCATCGAGCCAGACCAGTGCACGTTTACTAGCGTCAAATTCTACCGGCAAAGTGATGAATGAAAACAAGGCGGTGATGGCAAAAACGACAATGGTGATCATGATAATGGTGTTGCTGCCGCTCATGCCTACTCCAAAGCCTCCAAGAGCCAACATTAGCAGCCACTGCTGTGCCCTAGAAGACACTTGTACAATAGGGACCAGCCCAGAGCGCACTTTTAGCATGGCATAAGACTCGGCATGTTGCACGGCATGCCCGCACTCATGTGCAGCCACCGCCGCACTGGCTACAGAGCGGCCACGGTAGACTGCTGTACTGAGGGCAATCGTTTTGGAGGCAGGATTGTAGTGGTCTGACAACATACCTTTGCCTTCCACAACCTTCACATCTTTGATGCCATAACTACTCAGCATAGCATTGGCCACCTCGTAGCCAGACATACCACTGCTGGTCGGCATTTTACTGTATTGCGCAAATTTACTTTTAAGTCGACCACTCACCATCATGCCAATAAATGACATGAGTCCGGCAACGATCATATAGCCCATATATCCTCCTGACAGCACTTCGTAAATTTTTCCTAGTTAATTAATTTCTGCAAAGCCCGTATACTGCTGCAACACCTTTGGGATTTTTATTCCAGTACTTGTCTGGTTGTTTTCCAGTATGGAAGCCACAATTCTGGCCAACGCCAACGCGCTCCCATTGAGGGTATGCGCCAGCACCGGTTTTTTCCCGTTCTCTTTAAACTTCAGATTCAGGCGGTTACTCTGAAACGTCTCGAAATTGGATACAGAACTCACTTCGAGCCACTTTTTCTGAGCTGCGGAATAGACTTCAAAGTCATATGTCAGCGCGGATGTAAATCCAAGATCTCCACCACATAAACGAAGGATGCGGTAGGGGAGTTCCAGCTTTTGCAGGAGTGTTTCCACATGTGCTACCATCTCATCCAGTACCGTGTATGAATGCGTGGGGTGTACCACCTGAACAATCTCGACCTTGTCGAATTGATGCACTCTATTGAGGCCTTTTACATCGGCTCCGTAAGAGCCCGCTTCTCGGCGGAAACAAGGGGTATACCCAGTCATCTTTAGCGGGAGCGTCTCCAGGTCAACAGTGACATTGCGCAAGACATTGGTGATCGGCACCTCGGCCGTGGGTATCAAGTACAGGTTATCTTTTTCAACGTGATACATCTGTCCCTCCTTGTCTGGCAACTGACCAGTAGCTCGCGCCGAGTCCGCATTCACTAATAGTGGTGTTTGGATCTCCTCGTATCCTGCCTGATGTGCTTCACTAAGGAAAAAATTGATCAAGGCGCGTTGCAGTTGGGCACCTTTTCCTCGAAAAACGGGAAATCCAGCACCCGTAATTTTTACGCCCAGTGCAAAATCCAAGATGCCGTAATCAGTCCCTAGCTCCCAATGTGGTTTGGCTGAATCGGGAAGTTGGGGCAGAGGATCAGACCTGTCCTTCACTAGTTCATTGTCAGCGTCACTCGCTCCAGGAGGGACGGTAGGGTGGGGTAGATTGGGTATTTCAAGCAACAGACTATCGAGTGCGGAGCGAATCTCCTTCGACTTTTCTTCCAAGACTTTTGCCTCTTCTTTGATGGCACCTACACTTGCTCTTAGGGCATTGGCTTCTTCTTTTTGCCCGTTCTTGTAAAGGTCTCCAATCTCGCCCGAGCGCTTATTGACTTGACTGAGGATCACGTCGAGTTCGGTTTGGATGGCTTTGCGTTGATCGTCCAGCTTGATGGCTTCACCAACCAAGTCTCGATCTGATTTGTGGTTGCGAGTGATCAATCCCTGACGGATCTCATCAGGTTTTGAACGTAAAAGATGTAATTCCAACATAGATATGGATCTTGATTAACTTGTTTAAGGGAAAAAAGCTTGCTCAAATATACTGCATCAACGAAAATAGCTGTACTTTTGGCACGCTCGTAGGAGCAACACATCTTTTTAACGAGTCTGTCCCACTAAGTTTTTTGAAAATCTTTCTTCAATCTTTGTGACCGTGGGGTTTGTTTCAGAGTAGTATCGTGGAATCAATCTTCCCATTAAATTAAATTTATGTACGACATATTGCAGTTGAACGACATGCTGGTACCCGAATTGCGGGAACTCGCAGAGAACTTAGGGATCAAATCGTATAAGCGCTTGAATAAACAGGATTTGGTCTACAAAATCCTGGACGAACAAGCCTCTAAGAATCAACCAATCAGTAGCACCACCGCTCCTCCTCCTTCTCGTCCTCCCGCGGCGAAGAAGCCAGCGAAAGCGAAGGTAGTGGCTCCTGTTGCACCTGCCCCAGAGAAAAAGGCAGAAGCCAAAAGTGAGGAGAGCAATTCAGGTCAAAACCGCAACCAAAACCAGAATCGCAACCAGAATCGCAACCCAAACCGCAACCAGAATCGCAATCCAAATCAACGAAATCAAGACCGACGAGACAATCGGCGAGATGATGGAGATGACCGCGATACTAAAAATGAAAGGCGCAACGAAAGAAGCAATGATGATCAGCAGTCACGCAATAACAATGGTGACTCGCGCCAGCAAGATCGTCAACAAAGCAACCGTGGCGGACAGGATCAACAAAAGAAGGAAGAGAAGGCACCACCAGCATTTATTGTAGAGCTCGATGGGATCATCGAGGGTGAAGGTATCTTGGAAATGATGCCTGATGGATACGGATTCCTCCGATCAGCAGATTACAATTACTTGACTTCGCCAGATGATATCTACGTGTCTCCTTCTCAGATCAAACTTTTTGGTTTGAAGACAGGTGATACGATCAAGGGTGCGATTCGACCTCCGAAAGAAGGTGAAAAGTACTTTGCCCTGCTGCGTGTATCGCTGATCAATGGCCTGCAGCCACCGGAGATACGAGAGCGTGTACCTTTCGATTACTTAACTCCGGTTCACCCTTCGGAAAAATTCCGTTTGGTATCCGGGCAAGGCAAGGACTATGGCAACCGGATGATCGATCTTTTTTCACCGATTGGAAAAGGACAACGCGGTCTCATCGTTGCTCAACCGAAAACAGGTAAGACCTTTCTACTTAAAGACATTGCCAACGCGATAGCCACCAATCATCCGGAAAGCTACATGATCGTGCTGCTCATCGATGAGCGACCAGAAGAAGTGACCGACATGAGACGCTCCGTAAATGGAGAAGTGGTGGCATCGACCTTTGATGAGCCTGCAGACAATCATGTGCGAGTAGCGGGTATGGCACTGGAAAAAGCAAAAAGACTGGTAGAGTGTGGCCACGATGTGGTTATCCTGCTGGATTCCATCACTCGTCTAGCACGGGCTTACAATACAGTCGCACCCGCCAGTGGTAAAGTCCTTTCAGGTGGTGTCGAAGCCAATGCACTGCACAAGCCGAAGAAGTTTTTTGGCGCAGCGAGAAACATCGAGGGAGGCGGATCACTCACGATTTTGGCAACGGCCTTGATCGATACCGGTTCGAAAATGGACGGTGTAATCTTTGAAGAATTTAAGGGTACGGGCAATATGGAGCTGCAACTCGATCGCAGCCTCGCCAACAAACGCATGTATCCGGCCATCGACCTGCCCAAGTCAAGTACGCGGCGTGAAGAGTTGCTTCTTGATGACGATACGCTATCACGCATGCATATCTTACGAAATCACCTGGCAGATATGAAACCAGATGAAGCAATGGACTTTTTGCGCAAGCATATGTACGGCACAGTAAACAACAATGAATTCCTCGCCTCGATGAATGGCTAGGATCAATTAGTAAGATTGGTGTAATTGTTATACATTTGCCAGCCTTTTAGAAAGTAAGGAAGCTATGAAGAGGACATTTCAACCTTCTCGCAGAAAGAGAAAAAACAAGCACGGATTTCGATCCCGTATGGCGACTAAGAATGGTCGCAAAGTATTAGCCCGTCGTCGCGCAAAAGGACGTGTAAAACTTACCGTATCGGACGAACGCCGTTTGAAGTAATACAAGTTAATACTTCCTGGAAAATTTGGGAATGCCTCTTCACTGAGACATTCCCATTTTTATGTGGACTTTTGAGAACAATGTCTGACCTGCGATTCAAGAAATCTGAAAGACTGAAAAGCCGTAAGAGTATCGGCGCTCTCTTCGAGCGAGGCAGATCATTTTCGTGCTTTCCACTGCTGGTGAAGTACAACTATGTGGAGACGACAGCCGCTTTTCGGATGCTCCAGGTAGGCTTTACGGTGCCAAGCCGTGTGTTCCGACATGCTGTAGATCGAAACCGGATCAAGCGACAAATGAGAGAAGCCTTCCGACATCAGAAGAATGTCTTCTACGAGCGGGGACAGCCAGTACACCTCCATGCCATGTTTATCTACACGGCAAAAAAAACAGTTGACTATAAGGTCATCGAGCAGGCATCGCAAGAGCTGATCAGACGTTTATCTAATCTTAAAGATCTTCCGTGATGGCTTGTGTTAGAATGTTTGTCCTCGTTCTGTTGGTCAGTGTACCACTCCTGTCTATGGGTCAGAAAGCTCTGCAGATGGAGAAACGGGGTTCGATGCAGACCCGTAAAATGTTTATTGGTGATCAATTGATCTACAAGCTGCAAAGCGATAAGAAGTTCTGGCTGAAAGAGATCATCAAAGATATCCATATCGAAGATGGATTTTTGGAATTTGAGAATCGCATAGTCCATATTGATAGTATATACGCCATCAAGGAGGCGTCAGGAAAGGGAGCTCGTCCACTATCCGTGGCCCTAAAAGCTTTCGGTGTTTCATGGACTTTTTGGACGACTGTTTCTCTACTCTTTAACGAAGAAAATGTGTTGATAAACTATGGCATCGGTGCAGGATCTTACTTGGTCGGCGAGGCGCTCAAAGCAGCATTCTTTCGGACGCATAAGTTCAAGGGGCGCAAGAGGCTGAGGTTGATTAATCTTACCTTTGAACAGAAGGTAACTCCAGGCAGTGGCTGATGGAATAAAAATCTAGAACGGTTTTTGCAGGGAGTAGGAAGTGATGAAAAAACTGATCATTATCAATGGGCCCAATCTAAATCTGCTGGGCAAACGAGAAGTGCATATCTACGGCAAAACGACTTTCGAAGACTATTTTGCCAAACTCTCGGAGCGCTTTATGGAACAGGTTGAATTGGAGTACTTTCAATCCAACCACGAAGGGGCCCTGATTGATAAGATACATGAAGTGGGTTTTTCATACAGTGGCATTATTCTCAATGGGGGAGCCTTTACCCATACATCCCTTGCTCTCACGGATGCAATCGCAGGAATAGAAACTCCGGTGATTGAAGTGCATATTTCCAATATTCACGCACGTGAAGAGATTCGGCACAGATCGATGACTGGTGCTCAAGCTTTGGGCTGCATCGTAGGTCTTGGTTTATCTGGATATGACCTGGCTATCGAGTATTTTATCTCAGCTAGTTAGTCTAGTTAGCCATTTCAGAGATGAACTGAACACGAACGATTTTGATCTCCTCCATGGTGATATCTTCTTCAGCCAGTTCGGCAAAAGCAGTATCAGGAGAATCTGTTTCTGCCTCCATAAAGTACTCATAGATCTCTTCCCGTAGCTCATCGTCCAGATTATCTTGGAGATAGTAGTCTAGATTCAACTTCGTTCCTGATGCCACGATGATATTCATTTCATCAAGCAACTCATCAACTGTGATTGACATCGAGGAAGAGAGATCTTCCAGGGGCATTTTTCGATCTATACCCTGAATAATAGCCACTTTGGAGCGTGATTTTTGTGACACAGACTTAATCTGAATCTCTGTGGGACGTTCGATGTCATGCTCTTCGACGTAGGCTTTTATCTCCTCAATAAACGGCTTACCATAGCGCTTAGCCTTACCCTCCGACACACCAGCAATATTGGTCATGTCCTCGATAGACACCGGATATTGGGTTGCCATGTCCTCTATTGATGGATCTTGAAAGACGACATAAGGCGGCACCTCTTTCTTCTTGGCTACGACTCGCCTTAAATCTTTGAGTTGATTAAGGAGGGTAGTATCCAGTGCCATAGAAGGCGCAGAGGAATCATCTGCAACAATATTGGAAAAATCGGTATTGAGCGAAATGCTCATTTTTTTGGGCGATTTGAGAAAGGCTCTTCCTTTGTCTGTCATCTTTAACACACCGTAGGTTTCCACATCCTTGCGCAAGTGACCCTCGAGGATGCAATTGCGATAGACGCTCTGCCAGAAAATAAGGTCATGCTCTGCTCCGGCACCGTATCGCTCCTTCTCTTTAAATCCGAAGGTTTCAAAATTTTGTCCATCTTCTCCACGCAGAAATTCAACCAGTATCTTTCCTTCGAAATTTTCTTTGAGGTCTTGTGCCACTTGAAGTGCAAGTAACCACTCGCTTGAGACGTCCAGGCGTTCTTTCGGGTTTTTGCAATTGTCGCACATATCCGAACACTTCTCTACTTGAAACTCCTCGCCAAAATAATTAAGGAGTGTCTTGCGACGGCACGCAGCGGTTTCGGCAAACGCCATCATCTCAACGATGAGTTGATGGCCCATCTCGCGCTCCGCAACAGGTTTGTCCCGTAAGAATTTTTCTAGTTTTTGGATGTCCTTTGGTGAGTAGTAGGCGATGCAACGACCTTCCAAACCATCTCGACCGGCTCGACCAGTCTCCTGATAATAATTTTCAATGCTCTTGGGAATATCGTAGTGCAAAACAAATCGCACGTCGGGTTTATCAATGCCCATACCAAAAGCGATGGTCGCTACGATCACATCGAGATCTTCCATCAAAAAATTGTCCTGGGTGCGAGAGCGAGTCTTTGCATCCAGGCCGGCATGATACGGTGCAGCGTTGATGCCATTGACCTTGAGCGCCTGGGCTACTTCTTCGGTGGCTTTTCTGCTTTGCACGTAGATGATTCCAGATTTACCAGGTTTGGTTTTGATAAACTGGATCATATTCTTGATGGTGGCTTCCTTATTGGGCTTGGGTCGTACCTCGTAGAAGAGGTTGTCACGATTGAATGACAAGACAAATTCCTGCACATCATCGAGGGCCAAGTTCTTAATGATATCACTTCGCACTTTGGGTGTGGCCGTGGCCGTCAAAGCCATGATCGGTATGCGTCTGCTCATCGCATTGACGATGTCTCGAATGCGACGGTACTCGGGTCTGAAATCATGCCCCCATTCAGAAATGCAGTGTGCTTCATCTACGGCAATAAAGGACAATTTGACGTTGCTGAAAAATTCAACATTTTCCTCTTTGGTAAGTGTTTCTGGAGCAACGTAGAGAAGCTTCGTTTTGCCGGCAGTGATGTCTTCACGTACTTTGGTCACCTGCGTCTTGGAGAGTGACGAGTTGAGCACGTGAGCGACCGCGTCGTCCTGACCATAGCCTCTGATCGAGTCCACCTGGTTTTTCATCAAGGCGATCAAGGGCGAAATGATTATTGCTGTACCCTCACTGACCAAGGCAGGGAGTTGATAGCAAAGTGATTTACCTCCGCCAGTAGGCATGATGACGAAAGTATCCTGACCCCTCAAGATGCTCTCGATTATTTCTTTCTGATTTCCTTTGAATCGGTCAAATCCAAAGAATTTTTGCAAGTCAACTTGCAGATTAGTCTCAACCATTGTTGTCATATCACAGAGATTGTAAAATTTAATTCGCAATGAGCGGAACCAAACCAAATATGGACCAACCTCTTCCTACCAATTTAACCAAATTTTGGGATAGAAGAGATGGTATCTGTCTATAAATCACACAATATGTAGACGTTTGAAGAACGCAAAGTCTCAAGAAATTTTTGCATGAGTTTTAAATCCTAAATTGGACACGTGTTTTTTCCGATAGGTGATGATCAAATTCGGGGTGGGTATTATCCTATCTTCAGTTACAGTTTACTTGTCCTCAATGGGTTCGTATTTATCTATCAAATGCTCCTGCCTCCAGATCAGCTCGAAATATTTCTCTATACCTATAGTGCGATTCCAGTTGAGATATTGCGTGGACAGGATCTTTTTACCTTGTTGACCTCCATGTTTTTGCATGGAGGCTGGATGCATCTCATCGGCAATGTTCTATTTCTCTGGGTTTTTGGTGACAATATTGAGGCAGCTGTTGGCAATGCACGTTTTATTTTCTTTTACCTCTTGGGAGGGGTCGTTGCCAGCCTGGCACATGTTTATTTTAATCCCCTCAGTGAGATTCCAAGTTTGGGTGCAAGTGGAGCCATTTCAGCAGTGATGGGCGCCTACCTCGTCATGTTTCCAAAGTCAAAAGTGAAAGTATTTGTTTTTCTATTTGTGATCCTGCGTAAGGTGACCATGCCTGCCGTGGCTTTTTTGGGAATTTGGATCGGATTCCAGATCATCAGTGGAATGCAAAATGTTGGAATAGGAGCCAACGATGGAGGTACCGCTTGGTGGGCACACATCGGTGGTTTTGCGGTAGGTGTTCTGTTTGGTTTCTTATTCCGCCGTCGAGCCCTTCAGTTTGAACTGGGTTAGATCCTTTTTGCAATAATTGAGGCCTGCTCCGAGGTAGAAGATGTAGATCGCTACCCCACTAGAGACTTCGAATGTGTTTTCGACCAGCAGCGAAAGTATGATGATGACTTGCATGGAGAGCAGCAGCGGTTCCTGTAAAAAACGAATGAGAGGTAAGAAAAGAGCGAATTGAAAAAGGATGAGCCCGATGAGCCCGCAGCTCGCAAACAGGGTCACAAACTGGTTGTGAGGAAGCAAAAAGCTCGTCTTGTTTAAATGGGTTAGAAAATAGGATTGCATCTCGGAGCGTAAATCTCCCGCACCTACCCCTACCCAAGGATGCTTCAGACCAAGGTGCAAACCACCTTCTACAGAACGGATGCGCTGAGCATCTGAAAAGCCAGACCACTTACCGTCGAGATTGTTCTCAAAATCACGGATGGTATACTCCATCTTGGTTTTTAGACTAGGTATGGCCAAATAGCTTGCCAATGGACTGGCAATCAAGATCCCGATAGCCAAGAGTGACCATCTCCACTTGATGCGCTTGGTCAGGCCAATACAGGCCAGCAGAAAAAGAGCAGCATAAAGGGCCAATAAACCACTGCGTACGGCCAGTAAATGGGCGAAGAGGAAAAGATATACACCCAAAACCAACCAGAGCGTAGGCTCCCATTTTCGGTGGATCGAAAATTTTTGAACCCATAAGATAAAAGCGGACACTGCCCCAAGAGCTATAAGCAGGCTGTAGCGGATGTGGTTGCCGGGAGTTTCAATCGATTTGCCGTCGGCAAGTCGCTCGAGAATTGCTTGAGGATCTCCCAAAATAGTGCCTAAGATGGGCACAGTGCTGATCACCATCACAATGACCAGGCTCGCGTGCATCGTCCTGTAGGTGTGTCGAGTGATGGTCGGTAGGAGATAGAATGCCATAGGCAGGAGTAGGAACGGTGCTTTAATGCGCAACCTCGCCAGCCAAAACTGAGTATCGTCTGAATAGTAACCACTCAGGAGAACGACCACAAAGTGCAAGGTAATCACCCACCAGAGAGGATACTGCCAGAAACTAGCCAGTCGATCCCACAGTGTTCTATCCAACTTGAATTTTGCCTTTTGACCCTGCCAAGTAAGCAAGGCAAGCGCTCCCAGACCAAACATGGAGAGAGACTGGGCGAAAATTGAATAGAGAATCGAAATTTGAAAAATAAGAGCGACGAGGAGAAACCAAAGGTCTCTTCTTGGGTATGATGATTTGCCTACCAATACGCTGTCTGTCGTCACTTCGAAAGTGTAATCGGCATAAAATTATACCTTTAGATGCTTAATCCAAGCCGAGTTCCCATGTCTTCTCCACTCTTCGAAAATGTTAGAAAAATCATTGCTGAGGTAGAAGCCAGTGCTCCCAAAGATGCAGAAGAACTGGAGGTTTTTCGCATTCGCTTTTTGGGCACTAAAAATATCGTCAAACCTCTTTTTGCAGAAATGAGGAATGTCGAATCTACAGATCGTAAAGCGTATGGTCTGCTGCTCAATGAAGCAAAGACGATCGCCGAATCGACCTACAAGAAATTTGAAACAGAATTGCAGGCTATTCAACATACCACCGGGCCGGATTATGATTTGACAGCACCCGCATTTCCGGCAAAGTTAGGCTCCAGACATCCCATTTCAATCGTGATGAACCAGATTATCCAGATTTTTCAACGCATCGGTTTTGATGTCGTGGAAAATCGTGAGATCGAAGATGAGTGGCATAATTTTACCGCACTTAATACACCAGAAGACCACCCTGCACGGGATATGACGGATACATACTACTTAAAGTATGATCTAACCCGCATGTTGCGTTCGCAGACATCTACGGTGCAGGTGCATGAAATGGAAAATCGACAACCACCCATCCGCATCATCTCTCCAGGTAGGGTATATCGCAACGAGACTGTCTCGGCACGGGCTCACTGTCAGTTTCATCAAGTAGAGGGGCTCTACGTAGATGAAAATGTATCATTTGCCGATATGAAACAAGTACTCTATTATTTCGCGCAGCAACTTTACGGCGATGACGTCAAAATTCGCTTGCGACCCAGTTTTTTCCCTTTTACAGAACCCAGCGCAGAGGTCGATGTATATTGGGGGCTCAATAGTGATGCCGACTACCGCATGACAAAAGGGACCGGCTGGCTCGAGATCCTCGGCTGTGGTATGGTAGATCCAAATGTGCTCCAGATGTGCGGCATTGATCCCGATAGATATACTGGATTTGCCTTTGGCATGGGCATCGAAAGACAAGCCATGCGCAAATACAAGATCGAAGACATCCGCATGCTGTTTGAAAATGACGTGCGGTTCTTGAAACAATTTACGGCGGCATTTTAATCAAATGAAACCATCCATACCTAAAGGTACCCGAGATTTTCTCCCTTCTGAGGTCAGACAGCGACAATATATTTTCGATACCATTCGTGATATCTTCGAGCTCTACGCCTATCAGCCGATAGAGACCCCTGTCATGGAAAATCTTCAGACACTCACAGGAAAATACGGTGAGGAGGGAGATCGGCTCTTGTTCAAAGTGCTCAACAATGGAGACTTTCTGGCCAAAGCAGATGAAGGTGCCTTGGACTCGCGCGACAGCACGGCACTCGTACCATCTATTTCGAAACGAGGTCTGCGCTACGATCTCACTGTCCCCTTTGCTCGCTATGTGGTGATGCATCGCAATGATCTTACGATGCCTTTCAAACGCTATCAGATACAGCCAGTGTGGCGTGCTGACCGGCCACAAAAGGGTCGTTATCAGGAATTTTATCAATGCGATGCAGATGCGATAGGCTCCGAATCATTAATGCTCGAGGCAGAATATGTGTTGATGATCGATCAGGTTTTTAGTCGTCTGGGTCTCGACGTTGAGATTCTGATCAACTCGCGCAAGGTCCTCTATGGAATTGCCGAGACAGCAGGAGTGACCGATCGATTTATGGATATGACGATTGCTGTCGACAAGCTTTCTAAAATAGGTTGGGATGGTGTCAAGACGGACTTGGTCAAGCGCAATTTTACAGAGGCCCAGACACAATTTATTGAAAAATTGTTTTCACTGTCTTGGGAAGATTTGGCAGGAGAACTTCGTGGCGAGGTAGGTCGATCGGGGATAGGGGAGATTAACGCTGTGCTTGGATATTTTGATCCCTCAAAACTCAACAACCGTCTAGTGCTCGAGCCGACGTTGGCTCGAGGCCTGAACTACTATACAGGCTGTATTTTTGAGGTCAGATCGACAGAAGTTGAGATGGGAAGCCTGCTGGGTGGTGGTCGGTATGCTGATCTCACTGGTGTATTTGGAATGCCCGATTTGTCTGGAGTAGGTATATCCTTTGGTGTGGAGCGGATCTACGATGTCCTATCAGAGCTTGCTAAGTTTCCGAGTGATGTGATCACTCAACTTGAGCTGCTCATTATCGCGGTGGATGAGGAGGCACATCGTGCGTCTTTTGGCATTGCCAGTACTTTACGAGAACATTTGGTCAAATGCGAGGTCTATCCCGATGTGGCAAAAATGAAAAAACAGATGAAATACGCGAATACGATTCAAGTACCTTATGTTGTTATGGTTGGCATGCAAGAAGCGAATGGCGATCTCATCCTTAAAGATATGCAGAGTGGCGTTCAAGAGACGCTCGGAAAAGCAGCACTGGTGGACAAATTTTCGCAACAATCTTCTGGCAATTCTTGATGGATACATTTCTAAAAGCGGGTCAGAGTTGCGTTCAGGCAGTACAGCAAGCACTTGCCCATGTCGATCATAACCAGCATCTCAACGTGTTTATCGAGGTATTTGCGGATGAGGCGATGGCAAGAGCACGAGAACTTGATCAGAAAGTAGCGATAGATCCTTCTTCGGCTGGCCGCCTATTCGGTGCCATCGTCTCCATCAAAGATGTCATTGCCTATCGTGGTCATGAGCTTACGGCCGCATCGAAGATGTTGGAAGGATATCACAGTCTCTTTTCGGCAACTGCAGTGGAGCGCATATTAGCGGAGGATGCAATAATCATAGGTCGCACCAATTGCGACGAATTTGCGATGGGCTCGGATAACCGCACAAGCATATATGGAGCCACAAAAAATGCAATCGACGAGGAGCGTGTACCCGGTGGCTCCTCTGGAGGAGCAGCGGTATCTGTGCAAATCGATGCCTGCCATGTAGCTTTGGCGTCAGATACTGGAGGCTCGGTACGCCAACCTGCTTCGTTTTGTGGTGTGATCGGTTTCAAGCCCTCTTATGGACGCATCAGCAGGCATGGTTTAATTGCTTACGGTTCTTCATTTGATCAGATAGGTCTGATCGGCACCGACCATGAACAGATTTGGGAGGTCTATAACGTAATGCAAGGTCAGGATGGACACGACAGCACACTGGTCGCTCGGCAGGATTTCCCCCACAGTGAATCGAAAGATCGCCCATTGCGCATTGGCTATTTGCAAGCTGCCCTGGAACATTCAGCCCTGCAAAAAGAGGTAAAAGAGGGGATTCAGCGTGTGCAATCTGCCCTGCAGGATAAAGGCCACGAGCTGGTGCCTCTTGAACTGGAGCACTTTGACTATGTCATACCGGCCTACTATGTACTGACATCTGCCGAAGCATCTAGCAACTTGTCTCGCTATGATGGGGTGAGATATGGACATCGGGCCAGCAACGCCAAAAGCCTCGATGATTTATATACGCTTTCACGCACCTCTGGCTTTGGTGATGAAGTGAAAAGGCGCATCCTACTGGGCACATTTGTCCTGAGCTATGGGTACTACGATGCCTTCTATGCCAAAGCACAGAAAGTGCGGAGACTGATCAAGGAGTCACTGGAGACCATGTTTGAACAGGTAGATCTGATTATTCTGCCCACTGCTCCGGGGGTGGCGTGGCCTCTTGATCATGAGATGACCCCTGTGGAAGTCTACCTGGCTGACATCTATTCAGTGCTTGCGAATCTGGCTGGGATTCCCGCCATCTCAATGCCGGTTGGTGAAGATTCCGCTGGGATGCCTTATGGAATTCAGTGTTTGGGAGCCTCTTTTGAAGAGAAACAGCTGATCGAAATGTGTGGAAAGCTATTCGCAGAGAGGCAGACAAAAGTTACATAGTCTTTTTCTTACCAAAAACCCATTTTATGAAGTTGGCACTTTCCCGAGTATCTTCACCAGTATGAACTTTACGCGTAATTCATTAGATTTACTGATTAGAGTCCCAGCGACAAATGAGTATTTACATATTATGAAATATCATAATATATTGTAATTTTGCTCTATTATGACTGAGGTAAACTACATATCGAACCGACACACTTGTGCACTAAAGTCTCTGCTCTTGCAAATCTTGCTGGTATTCGGATGTATCACAGCTACCCAAGGAAGTCCCGACTATTTGATCAACGACAACTCTATTGTTGGGGATATCTCTGGTATCGGAGATCAAGAAGCGATGACCGAATACATAGAGAATTTTCTACGCTATCCCAATGAAGCTCAAGAAGCATTGAATAGAGCCTGTCTCTATTTTCCAACAATTGAAAAAGCGCTGTTGCGTCGTGGCATGCCTTTGAGTTTGAAGTTTCTTCCGATGATTGAGTCAAGCTATCGGACTCGGGTGAGTTCTCGGGTGGGTGCAAAAGGCCTGTGGCAGCTTATGCCAGGAACAGCCAGAGATATGGGTTTACGTATAGATCACTACGTTGATGAGCGATCTGATCCCGCAAAGTCTACGGAAGCCGGTCTGAATTACTTGCAATTTCTCTATGAGCGTTATTCTGACTGGTCACTTGCCCTGGCAGCATACAATTGTGGTTACGGTAGGGTAGATCGAGCGATTGGAAAAG
This sequence comes from uncultured Saprospiraceae bacterium, assembly GCA_905479665.1. Taxonomy (GTDB): domain Bacteria; phylum Bacteroidota; class Bacteroidia; order Chitinophagales; family Saprospiraceae; genus CAJQNM01. The sequence goes on along the minus strand of CAJQNM010000544.1, from coordinate 2,977 downwards.
CAGGAGGATCACTCGACTACCGAAAAGTCAGACAGTTTTTACCACAGGAGACGAAAAAATATCTCCCAAGGTTTGCTGGAGCACAACACTTAATTGAGAACTATGCCGAATGGGGTTTGGTGAGGGATCCTTTCGATCGTGACATGCAGATCACAGGTTTGGTCCGGATTTATAAGAAAATAACATTGCAGGAAATTGCAGATGCAACTCACCTGCCACTTGAAATGGTTGAGGTCTTAAACCCCTCCATCCGTAAAGACCACATCCCTAAAACTAAAGAAGGAATGGAGGTCCGCATGCCCAAACGTGTGATAAATATGTTTAGCCATTATCTGGCTACCGGTGAGCACATTGCAAACCCCTTTCGAGTCAAAGTCAGTGAGCACGAAATAGATGTGGAGAGCAACTATTTTGACGTGGCAAAAAATCTGAAGGTCAGTCCCTTTGATCTGATGGTTTGGAACAATGCCGTCAGCAGCAGCGATAGGTTGTCGGCTTCAAGCCCTGTCCGGTACTATCAAATCTATGATCCGGACAAGGTGGTCGAAGCAGTTCCTCCTCCTGCCAGACTGATATATCATCCGTTCATTCCCCTGCCGCAGCGTCTTGATTACCGGTCAGAGTTAATGAAAGAAGTAGCCAAACAGGAGCAAATCAAGGCAGAGATGCAAGCATTTGCCTTGCATTCAGGTGGATAGAGGCGCGAAAAAGTAAGGCCTGGGTCGTGTGACCCAGGCCTATTAACCAAACCCTAACCCCATGAACTTGATTCTTTAGCTTACCTCGACTATTCGAGTTCGCTTGCTATCGTATTCAGTGTCTTTTGGTAAGACAATTTTTAGTATGCCGTTGTTGTAGTCTGCGGCGATTTTATCCAGTACTACATCTGGAGGAAGGTTATACGCCCGCTTAAAGTTTTGAAAACCAAATTCTCGCCGCGCATATTTCCTCTCTTCTTTTTCCTCATCAGCGGCATTTTCCCTTGCCGATACAACTAACTTTTCTTTTTCAATATCTATCGAGAAAGAATCTTTCGTCAATCCTGGAGCTGCAACCTCGATCACATACTCCGCTTCATTGGTAAGAACGTTTGATTTTGGTGAACCGTTCACAAAATCAGAGCCCAAAAAATCACCTATTCTACTGTTGAAGATGGAATCCGCGAGCTCGTTAACGCCCTCTTGTAAAGGTAAGAACGGATTGAATTTTATATAGTTCATATTACGATATTTTAATTTGATAGATCGGTGTTAAGAAATTCTTAAAGAACAGGAATGCTGCGGCTGGTCTTGATTGCAGCTTCCGTTTTGGGTACCTCTACACGCAATAATCCCTGAGCGTAGGTTGCATTAATGCCCTCAAAGTCAAGGCTTTGTGGATTCAATTTGAACGTTCGCTCAAAAGAATCATAGGCAAACCCCTCAGTGACTTGTTTGGCCTCTTTGTCCTCAACCTGGGGCTTGGCAAAGGTTACTTTAAGTGAAGTGCGCGTAGATTCGAGCGTAAAATGCTCCTTGGAAAATCCGGGAATAGCAAATTCTATAAAGTAACTTTTCTCGGTTTCGTAGACGTTGTGCCTGACAGGTGAGAACTGTCTTGGAGTGCAATGCTGATTTCGTAGAGGTGGTGTTTTAAGACTTGTGGTATTCATCATCGATTGATTTGTGATTTAGAATTTTAATTACATCAATCACTCATCAATACCTGTACCATGCACCATTTCCCGCCACATTTGCCGAACAGCATGAAAATAATATGCCATAATGGCCGGAATAATAAATAAACTATGCCATTGTGGCGCAATCTTGCGTATAGAGACCTACTTGTTTTCCCGTGGTTGTACCTCCAGCACTGCACGCATACTGGTTGCGTGACCAGGGAAGGTGCAAACGATGTGATACTCTCCGGGAGTAGCTGGTGCAGTAAAGTAGATGATATCAGAGCTGCCCGGTCGAAGTAAGTTGGTGTGTGCAAGGATCCCATTATGAGCAGGGATGTAGCCCAGTTGCTGGCCCTGTAATCCAAGTTGAATGGCAGCGTCCGCAATGGCCTCGATGCTTCCGGGGGTACTTACGACCAGGTTGTGCATCATGTCGTCAGGATTATTAAAAGTCAGTTTTACTTTGCTCCCGGCACGTACGCTAAAACTTGTCTGATCAAATTTCATTCCTGGTAAGGTCCCTACAGTGAGGGTCTCGTCAGGGCCATCTAGCCAGGATCCAGGCATCTCGGTGACGCGCTTGGCAGAAACCAAATCCACTGTTTCGAAGACCGCATTGGCTGCTATCTGATCTGATTGCGCCAGCCGATCTCCGGCGGGTATCCTGTTTAATGTATAGTAGCCCTTGGGATGTAGCAATAAGCGCCCTTGCTCACTTTTTACTTTTCCGGCGCCTATTTCATAGACATATCCTTCACGCATGCCTTCCACAAGCAGCTTGGCGCTACGACCATCTTGAGCAAGTTGCACCTTAAAGATCGTGCGTTTCTGCTGATCGATCACGGGACTCCCATAGAGATGGTGATACTTAAAGGTAAAATCCGTTACCGAATAAGAATCCGGATTGGCGGCAGATCTCCGATCAATGGGTTCGGTAAAGGTGATGAGAAAGCCATCAGAATGAGCTTGCACGGATTGCATCTCAAACGGATTGCGGCCAGTCCAGTTGAGTTTTTGCAATCCGAATGGTTCTTTTCCGGTTGAGGCCCAACCCCGATTGGTCATGCCGACGAAGAGCGTCTGTTCCGGTCCCCACTGCATGCGCAGCAGACCGGAAGAAAATCCTTCTACAAAGGGAAAGCAAATCCCTTGGTAGACCCCATCGATCTTTTCTTGGTAAACCCGCATGATTTTGCTGTGCCCCTGATCGCCCACCAGCAGCTGACCAGTAAAGGGACCAAAACCTTCTGGGATCACTTTCAAATCACTGGTGGAGATACCCATCAATGTATGTGGAAACCAAATAGAAGGTGGCTT
>CAJQNM010000543.1 GCA_905479665.1 uncultured Saprospiraceae bacterium | reverse complement strand
ATCGACTATCCTCACTAAAGTCACTTGTAGCATCAGAACGGAAAGTTGCCTCAATTAAATATTTTTCTTGATAATCGTAGTTCAAGCGACCGACCACACTTGATCGACCAAATTCAATGGCATCTCCTGAGTTCGTGATGCCCAGGGATGAACCAAAGTTTATATACGGCAATGAGGTACTCAAAAGGTTCTTTCGACCGGTCGATATGTTAAGAATATTTTCATCGATCACTTCCGTCAAGAGCAAAGCTTTAAAGCCATGATCACCAAATCTTCGATCATATTGCAACGAAAGCTGGGGCAGAAAGCTCTTAAATTGATTTAAGCGTTCCTCCAGATCGTCATTGGCGATGGCGCCAACCGCCACGGGTTCTTGTGTCGCTTTATCCCATTGGTAGACAATCATCTGTTTGCTGAGATCTTTAGTCTGTCTGGTTCGAGAGGTATATGAAAGTGCCGCTTTGGCAGACAATCCTTTAATAAATGGGAGCTGATACGTCATTGCAAATCTTCCAGTCAGCACTTCACTAGCTCGATCGATGAATCCAGATAGTGCCCTTGTTGAGGCACCGACTGCGCCCCGATTGTTAAATCCACCTCCGCTGTTGGCTGCCAATTCGGGATGGCCGGGAATAATCGGTGGTAAGATGGGTTCCGATACAGTGATTTGATTGTAGATCGTGCCGAGCGGTAATCCAGGTTCTGACTGCTCTTCTTTACGATAACTCACATCTACGAGGAAGGACAATCGATCAGAAATCTTCGCATCAATATTCGAACGCACGTTCCACCTACCAAAATTCAAATCACCCGATGTAAAAGATCCGCCCTGGTCTAGGTAACCGGCCGAAGTAAAAAACTTGACCTCCTCCGACCCGCCTCTAATGCTAAGACTGTGTTGATTTAAAGGGGCCCTTTCTCTAAAAACCGTCCGCTCCCAATCATAGGTTTCGAATCCCGGATCCTGGGCTCTATATGATGCAATCTCCTCAGCTGAATAGGTTGCTGCACCACCTTCATTCTGCATCTCGACAAATTGACCACCATCGACATTATCACGCCAAACGGTTGGTTGTTGAAAACTCACTGTACCACTATAAGATATGACGGGTTTGCCAACGAGACCTCTTTTAGTGGTAACCAGGATGACACCGTTACCGGCTCTTGCTCCATAGATGGCAGCTGATGCATCCTTTAGAACGTTAACGGATTCTATATCATTTGGGTCTATACGATCGAGGTCCATCTCGATGCCATCCACAAGGATTTGAGGTGTCCCAAATCCCCTAATATTCAATTCGGTTTTATCTCTTCCCGGCACACCCGTGGTTTGCTTAGTCATGACACCAGCCACTCTACCCCCTATCAGTTCTGTCGCATTGGCAACTGATACAGTGGTCAGTGCATCCGCATCCACCCGCCCGACTGAACCAGTCAAACTAGATTTCTTCTGCGTGCCATATCCTACTACCACCACTTCATCCAATTGTGAACCCTCACTTAGCTGGATATTCAAAATCGACTGGCCAGCGACTGGAATCACTTCAGTTTGATAACCTGTGTAGCTAATTGTAAGGTCAGCATTTTCTTGAACAGTGAGTACGAACGTTCCCTCTAAATCCGTCACCGTACCGTTTAATGTGCCCTTCTCCAGAATATTTGCACCAATGAGCGGACTGCCATCTGAGTCAGTAATCGTTCCCTCAATTTGCTTTTGTGCCAAGAGCGGTGAATTCATCACAACCCCAAAAAATAAGCAGGCAAAAAGGTGTTTACTATATCGAGCAAGTTGCATAGTGAGTGGACTTGCGCTTGACCACCACATCGCTGATCGACACGGACGTAGGGGATTCAATAATCGAGGTTTCATCATATTTGTTCTTTTGAAAGGTATGTCGCTTTGCTGTTGGAGCTTTAGACAAGGGAGCAGACACGATTACGGATCTTAAGATAAAAAAAATACTCAACCAATGATCCGTTTCTTTACCACATTTTAACCATGGCTTACAATATTTTACCTTTGCGATGCGCACTTTGTTGCCATATAGAACCATGACCTCATTTGACCTGGTAGACACGCCTGACTTATTATGGTATGTCTTGGCAAAAGCGGGGAAGACCATTGACCGCATTTCAAAAGCTAAAATCCGGTATCTTTTAGGTAAAATGCTGTATCAATTTTGCCATTCACTGACTAAGTTTGTCTATATCTAATCAGTAAGGCTCATGAAATGAGTCAATAAGTATTCGTAGATGAAACCAATTCAAGACCGTCGTTCGCATGTTTTCAAAATAGTCATTTGCATTTGTTTTCTCTTACCGTTCTTTACTAAGTGCACAAGGAGACGGCTCACGAGCCAGCGTGCTGTTTATTATGATTGATTCTAAATGATTGCGTCACGGGATGGGATGGCCATCCACAGTCTCATACGCCCAACATCACACACCTGGCTAAGTCAGGTACGTCCTTTCTCAAGGCATTCGCAAACGCACCTATGTGTGGATGCAAATATCTACCCAAGGGATCAAGCTATCTTAAATTTGACTTTGGACCTACCTACGACACTGACCACCAGACTATTCATATCTTTTTCACAATTAGGCAAGAAGTGTCAGACTGGTAAAAAGGAATCTAAAATTATTTTTCCAACGTCTTACCTTGAAATGAAGTATTATATTCATGCTTTGAGGATTATTCTCTATTGCAGGGTTTCCAAAATACTACTACTGAATGGCTTCCTGAATTGACCGTTCATTGATGCCAAACCATCATAAATTATTGCCATCTTAAGAATTTAAGAGTTCCTTTGAGATTCATCTTATCAACCACACTTTGGGCTATATCTACTTTTTATTGTAGCAGTCAACCTCTAGAAGTAGGCAATCGGATAGAAGGCATTTGGGATTCGCTACAAACTTCATCTCCTAACTTTGCTTGGAAAGCGCATTGGATATGGCTTCCAGACGCTCTATACTCTGACGTTATGATAGCCAGACGTTCATTTGACCTGCTTTCGATCCCCGATACTGCCCGATTGTACATCACGGCATCGTTGCAATAACAACTCTTTGTCAATGGGCAATTTATTTGTCGAGGTCCTGCTCGCAGCGCACCCCATCATCAATCCTACGACATCCTGGATATCCGAAATAATTTAAGACTAGGAACAAATACCCTTGCCATCCGAGTACATCATCAACGGGGCAAACATTCCTATCACCAGGAGGGACGAGCCGGACTATAAGTTCAATTGGTTCTTAGGGACAAGGGTACCGACACCAACCTTATTAGTGATTCAAATTGGAAAGTCTTGAACGATCAATCTTGCCTTTGGGTTAGAAGTCTGAGAAATTATTATCTCCATTCAGGTGACCAAAATACGACTCAGCTATTAATGCCCGCTGCAAATAAATTAATGGATTTATTGCACAGTTTTACCGACAGCAATGGCTTTAGATGCCGCTCGAGCAATGCCCAAGTGGGTGGCTCCATCCTGACATCACAACGGATGGCTTCAAGCTGGCCAATTGATGAATCTGTTGACTGGCCGACTAAACTAAGGTAGGAGCAGACCAACACGGCAGGAATAATTGTACGCTTGAGATGCTTCAGAATCGTATTACAATTGAAAAATGTTGATGACATATTATCCCAATTTATTCAATAGGAAATTACACATATTTAAATCATGTAGCTTAACTTGTTTGAGAGTAAAAGTCTGTTTGGTCGAAAAGTCAACATGCCCAGATTTTACCTATTCTTCCCTGCACACTTCTTATCTTCTACCATGGCCTTTGAGATAACCGAAATCTATTACCCCAAAACACGCAGACAGTGGCGAAGTTGGCTTCAGCGAAATCATCTCAAGAAATCAGAAATATGGTTGATGCGCTACCTCAAAGCGACTGGCAAACCTTGCATCTCGTACGATGAATTGGTCGAGGAGTGTCTCTGTTTCGGCTGGATCGATGGAGTGAAAAAAAAATTTGAGCCCGAGAGCAATGTGCAGCGCATCACTCCGCGACGTAAAAAGACATTCTTGTCAGAACTGAATCGCCAACGGGTTTGGAAACTGCAGCACAAAGGATTGATGACTCCGGCAGGGATAACTCCTATTGAAGACCAAATTGGACATCCCAATGATCCCTGGGAATTTCCAGACTGGATCAAGAAGGAGCTCATGAAAGAGGAGGCCGTTTGGGAGAACTTTGAGTCGTTCTCTCCCTTCTATCAACGGCTCAAGATCGGGTGGATCCAGGATTGTGGTACGTCGAGGAGGGAAGAATCAGAAAGGCGTCTACGCTACTTACTTAAGATGACCGGCAAGGGAAAGAAGTATGGCACCATCCCTTACACAAATGAGCAGATGTTCTAAATAAAGATCATTTTGGATTTAGTGTATTTTACATGATGCAATGCGGCAGACTTTTACACAAAATTTTGACAACTATCCAAAGGTGCAAATCGCCAGGTGGAATTTCAGCTCGTGCACCCTACCTCTTCCTTTTAGTACTGTTGAGTTGGTCCAGTTGTACACCAGGAGTTTCTACGGAGGAAAGTGAGCGTCCCAACATCCTCTTCATCGCGATCGATGACATGAATGATTGGGTAGGTTTTCTCGGTGGCCACACGGGCATGAAAATCCACACTCCAAATTTAGACCGTTTTGCTGCGGCATCCATGATTTTTACCAACGCCCACACCCCGGCACCGGCCTGTGCTCCGACACGGGCAGCGATATTGACCGGGGTCCATCATACCAGATCGGGGGTGGAACATGTGCATTGGGGCGACGGACCAAAGTGGAGAGAATTTGAAGCACTAAAGGATGTAGAAACACTCGAACAATTCTTCAAGAACAGGGGCTATAAAACGCTCGGTGCCGGTAAAATATATCACAGTCAGGCTCCACCCTGGACACCAACCAGTCAGATCGAACCTGC
>CAJQNM010000542.1 GCA_905479665.1 uncultured Saprospiraceae bacterium | reverse complement strand
CTGTTTTTTCTCTTGTTCTTGACCATGCTCTATATCGGAAACGCTCAGCACATGGAGAAAAAGGCACGTGAAATCGAAGTGATGAGGGGCGAACTCAAAGAACTCAACTGGATCTACATGTCTCTGAAATCTGAAGTGATTTATGAGGGCACATACTCTCGCATCGTCGACAAAGTAGATCGATATCAATTATCCAATCAGGGGACAATTCCACAAAAATTGCCCCACTCAGACTTATAGCCTGTGAAGCGCGAACTTCTCTCCCGTGCATATTTGGTTCTTTTTCTGCTTTCTCTAGCAGCTCTCATCCTGATCGGTAAGACCGCCTGGGTGAGTCAAGTAGAGGGGCGCGAGTGGCGACATCAGGGAGATAGCACCAAACTGAAAATTGTTGATATACTTCCAGATCGTGGTAATATTTATTCGGCAGATGGCTTTATGTTAGCTACCTCTGTACCATTGTTCGATCTGCATATGGATTTTGCCTCTGAGGCCATGACGCAATCCATCTTTAAGAATAATGTGGATAGTCTCGCCATCTGTCTTGCAGCCCATGTCTTTACCAAGAATACCAAAAAGCAAGTTTATGATCGACTCCTGAAAGCGCGCAAGGGCCGTCAGCGCTATTTTCTAATTAAGAAGAACGCTACCTACGAACAGTATCAGAAAATCAAAAAATTTCCACTGATTGGTTTAGGAAAATATCAGGGTGGTTTGGTGGTCGAGCAACATTCTCGTCGACTCAAGCCATTTAAGTCATTGGCCCATCGCACCATCGGTCTCAGCCGGAAAAATGCACAATCCATCGGCTTGGAAGCAAGTTTTGATGAATATCTCAAAGGCAAGGAAGGCAAACGCCTCATGCAAAAAGTGGGCAACAAAGTCTGGGTACCCATGAATGATCTATCGGAGATCCAGCCCGAAAAGGGGATGGATATTGTGACCACGCTGGATATGAGGATACAGGACATTGCTCAAAATTCGATTCGAAAATCACTCGAGAAGCACGCCGCTGAGTATGGGGTGGCTGTTGTTATGGAAGTAAAGACCGGCAAGATCAAGGCACTTGTCAATCTGGACCGTCAGAAAGATGGCTCTTACTGGGAAAGCTATAACCATGCCGTAGGCGATGCTGTAGAACCAGGGTCTACCTTTAAACTCGCATCGATGATGGCCTTGCTGGAAGATTTTCAGATTGACATTACGGATAGCATCAACCTGCATGGTGGGCGCTATAATTTTGGTAGCCATACGATGCGCGATGCAGAGCTTCACAATACGCACCGTACTACGCTCAAGCATGCTTTTGCTATCTCATCCAACATCGGTGTGGCAAAATTGGTGGATCGATATTATAGCAAAGATGGAAAGTCGCAGCGCTACATAGATCGTTTGCGATCATTTAATCTGGATCAAAAAACCGGGATTGAAATCGTCGGCGAAGGCACGCCACACTTTAAAGATGCCTACACAGATGGATGGAGCCGTACGACCACGCTGCCCTGGATGTCGCACGGCTATGAACTCACCATTACGCCTTTACAACTACTTACTTTTTACAATGCAGTTGCAAATAATGGCCACTCCGTAAAACCTTATCTGGTCGACCGGGTGCGTTACAAAGGCAAAGTTCATCAGCAGTTTGAGCCCATGACAATCAAACGAAATATTGCTTCTGCGGCAACCATCCGTACCGCTCGAGAACTACTCGAGGCTGTGGTTACAGATGGGACGGGTCGAAAACTACAACGTCCGCACTATACATTTGCCGGCAAGTCAGGAACTTCTAAGCTTGAATATTGGAAAGGGGATGACAAATACCTGTCCAGTTTTATTGGATATTTTCCAGCGGAAGAGCCAGTTTATTCCTGCATAGTTATGATTAAAAACCCCAGGGAAAATGGCTACTACGGAAGTCGCGTGGCGGCTCCTGTGTTTAGTGAAATAGCAGACTTCTGTATTGCCACAGATACACAAATGATGCAGCCGGCATTTGCAGTCAATTCATTTGCTCCTCCGGTTTTTCAAAGTGGGTTGGCCCATGACCTCACTGCCGCTATGGATTACCTTGAATTGCCATACACCCATGAAGCAACGTCAGAATATGCGGTCCTCATGCCGTCAGACAGCTTGTGCATAATGAAAAACAGACTGGTGCGAGATAAGCTGGTGCCGAATGTAGCTGGTATGGGCTTGCGCGATGCGCTTTTTATTCTTGAAAATATCGGGCTTGAGGTGAAAATAAATGGATCTGGAAAAGTGACACAGCAATCACTTGAAGCAGGAACTCCACTGGTCGATAAAAAGATTTTACTTTCTCTCGGATAATATTCCTTTGTAGCTTTTAATTATTAATCAGGCAGAGTACGTAGAGAAGAGGAATTTTCTGATTTGCTTCGGTCTTTCAAAATAGTTCTGGAAAATACGATATTAAGGAATTGGGAATTTTGGAGCAGATTGATGGCAATTAAGCAAATACACCAAAACCTAGATTGCAACTAATTGCACAAACAGAAGATGGCCAAAAAACTGCAGCAACTACTCACTCCATTTGACTACCAAGTCTCTCAAGGTGACCTAGACTGTGTGGTGACAGGCCTGACCACGGATAGCCGTCTCGTAAAACCAGGGTATCTTTTTATTGCCATCAAAGGTGCAGCCAGTGATGGTCATGATTTTATTGCAACTGCGATAAAAGAGGGAGCTGTAGCGATCATCTTCCAAACAGAATTGTGTACTGTGCCTGAGCATCTACCATGTATAAAAGTAGGTGACTCGAGAGAAGCGGTTGCACATGCTGCAGCAGCATTTTATGATCATCCCAGCAAGCGACTTAAGCTCACTGGTGTGACTGGCACCAACGGCAAAAGCAGTGTGGTGACACTTTTGCATCAGTTGCATACATCTCTGGGGTACACATGTGGCTTGCTTTCGACGATCAAGAATAAGATCGCTCAGGAGGACCTACCTGCTGCCCTGACGACCCCCGATCCAATCACTCTCAATGCCATGCTGCATAAAATGGTGGATGCAGGATGCACACATGCCTTCATGGAAGTCAGTTCGCATGCGCTCGACCAGCAGCGGGTGGGCGGAATTGTATTTGAACTTGCCATTTTCACCAACCTTTCGCACGACCACCTGGACTATCATCACACTTTTGATGCCTATCTGGCTGCCAAGAAGAAACTCTTTGATGTCTTGCCTGCGGATAGCCTGGCACTTGTCAACATCGACGACCCGCGTGGCAAAGTGATGTTGCAAAATTGTGCCGCGACCAAGCACACCTTTGCCTTAAGAACCATGGCCGATTTTAAGGGCCGCATCTTGGAAAATGGCCCGGCTGGCTTGCATATGTATTTTGGAGATCAGGATATTCATGTACGTTTGCTGGGAGTGTTTAATGCATACAACCTACTCGCTGTTCATGCCGCCGCGGTGTTACTGGGTACCTCTTCCGAAGAGGTCTTGCCCTACTTGTCGGCACTCTCTGCACCAGCAGGTCGCTTTGAGGCGATTCAAGATTCTAGCGGTCAGCGTACCTTCGTCGTGGACTATGCGCACACTCCCGATGCACTGCGTAATGTGTTGCAGACCATTCATAAAATCAAGCATAACACAGGCCAGGTCATTACAGTGGTGGGGTGTGGTGGTGATCGCGATACCCAGAAGCGGCCGATCATGGCCAAGACTGCCGTTGACCTGAGCGACCGAGTTATCCTTACCTCAGACAACCCCCGTTCTGAATCGCCCGATCAAATCATTGCGGATATGATGGTGGGTCTGGATGAGGGGAGTGCTCGTAAGGTACTGCGCATCGCAGATCGTGCGGAGGCGATTCGTACAGCACACGCACTGGCTGATGTCGGATCCATTGTGCTGATTGCTGGAAAAGGTCATGAAGATTACCAGGAGATCAATGGTGTGCGGCGTCCTTTTAGTGATCAGGCGCTCGTTCGCAAATTGCTCACATTCGAAATATTATAACTGATGCTCTACCACTTGTTTGAATATCTCGAAGAAACCTATGCTCTACCTGGTGCTGGTCTATTTCGGTTTGTTTCATTTCGCACAGGTGTAGCGATAGTCATGTCGCTCTTGATCTCGATGGTAGCTGGCAAACACATAATTAAAATACTGCAGAGGAAACAAGTCGGTGAATCAATCCGTGATTTGGGGCTAGATGGACAGCAAGAGAAGGAAGGCACGCCGACCATGGGTGGCATCATTATCATTCTAGCGATTCTGATACCCTGTCTGCTTATGGCTAGGCTCGACAACGTCTATATCATTTTGATGCTTATCGCCACAGTCTGGATGGCTGTGGTCGGATTTGCCGATGACTACATCAAGGTATTTCGTAAAAACAAAAAGGGCCTCAAAGGCAAGTTTAAAGTGATGGGCCAAGTAGGGCTAGGTATCTTGGTCGGTGGGGTCATGAGTTTTCATCAAGATGTGGTTGTGCAAATGCATCAAACTCAGGCGATGGAGGCAGGCTATGAGATCGTTGATCATCAGGAGTTTGTCACCCAGCCTCCAGAAAATCATGTGTACGTAAAAACAGCGCTGACCAACATGCCCTTTCTCAAGAATGGGGATCTAGACTATCGGCGATTTATTCGTTTCCTGGGCGACAATGGAAAAGGGTTGGCCTGGATCGTCTTTATCCCAATGTGCATTTTTATCATCACCGCTGTGAGTAACGGAGCCAATCTTACTGATGGAGTAGACGGCTTGGCCACCGGTGTTTCTGCAATCATCGGGGGAGTGCTGGGCATATTGGCCTATCTATCCGGCAATGCCATTTTTGCAGATTATCTGGAGATTCTTTACCTCCCGGGCATCAGTGAGTTGGTCATTTTTGCCGGCTGCTTTGTAGGAGGCTGTGTGGGATTTCTCTGGTACAATGCCTATCCAGCCAAAGTGTTTATGGGTGACACAGGTAGTCTCACCATCGGCGGAATCATTGCAAGCCTAGCAATCCTCTTGCGTAAAGAGCTACTCATCCCCATTCTCTGCGGAGTTTTCGTGGCCGAGCTCCTCTCTGTGATGATCCAAGTGACCTACTTCAAGTATAGCAAGCGCAAGTATGGAGAGGGTAGGAGGGTTTTTCTTATGAGTCCCCTGCACCATCACTATCAGAAAAAGGGCATGGCAGAGCCCAAGATCGTGACCCGCTTCTGGATCATTGGTATACTGCTCGCTATCTTGACGATCATCACGCTGAAGATCCGGTAACTGGGTAAGTACAATGACAAGGATCACA
>CAJQNM010000541.1 GCA_905479665.1 uncultured Saprospiraceae bacterium | reverse complement strand
CGTGATGAATTTGGGCAATGGGATCCTAAGAATCAGCGCCCCGAACTTTGGAATCTATTCAACGGAAAGAAAAATCTTGGAGAGCATTTTCGAGTGTTTCCCATATCAAACTGGACCGAGCTAGATGTCTGGGAGTACTTGGCTGCTGAGGAGGTGCCCCTGCCCAATCTCTACTTTGCGCATGAACGTGAAATTCTTGAGCGCGATGGCGTGCTTCTCGCGGATTGCGAATACATTGAGAAAAAACCTGACGAAAAAGTAACTATGGAAACGGTGCGATGCCGTACCATTGGCGATATGACCTGCACCGGGGTTTGGCGCTCAAATGCCTCGACCGTAAAAGACATCATCGAAGAAATAGCAACCACACGTCTTACTGAGCGTGGTGGGCGAGCAGATGATAAGCGCAGTGAGACCGCAATGGAAGACCGTAAAAAGGAAGGATATTTTTAAAATTAGACTCTAGACTCTAGACATAAGACTTTAGACGCCAGACAGAAAGACTTTAGATTCGATTATACGATTGAACTTTGAATTTTCAACCAAACTATGACTGAGACAGTAAATCCCACCCCAGCATCTTCATCCGAACTCTGCCGCTTTACTACATGTGGTTCAGTAGACGATGGAAAATCGACGCTCATCGGCCGATTGCTTTACGACAGTAAATCTATTTTTCAAGATCAGTACGAAGCGATCGAGAAAATCAGCGATCGTCGCGGTGAGGAGGAAGTAAATTTAGCGCTCCTTACAGATGGCCTAAAGGCTGAGCGTGAGCAGGGGATCACTATTGATGTGGCGTATCGGTATTTTTCTACTCCAAAGCGGAAATTTATTATTGCCGATACCCCAGGACACATTCAGTACACGCGCAATATGGTCACTGGTGCATCCACTGCCAATGTAGCGCTCTTGCTGATAGATGCCCGCCATGGGGTGGTGGAACAGACTCGTCGTCATGCTATAATCGCCTCTCTACTACAAATTCCTCACGTAGTGGTCTGTATTAACAAAATGGACCTGGTCGAATATAGCGAGGAAGTTTTTAATAAAATCCATGATGATTTTGAATCGTTTGCGGCCAAGCTCGATGTAAAAGACTTTCACTTTATTCCAATTTCAGCATTGCGTGGAGACAATATTGTCGATCGGAGCGAGGCCACGCCATGGTATGATGGTCCGACCTTGTTGTATTATTTGGAAAATGTACATATCGCCAGCGATCACAATTTTATTGATTGCCGCTTTCCTGTCCAACATGTCATTCGGCCCTATAGCGATGATTACCATGATTATCGTGGATATTCGGGACGCGTGAGTGGAGGCATATATCGAGTAGGCGATGAAGTGGTTGTTTTGCCTTCCGGCTTTACCACAAAAATCAAAGGGATCGACACTTTTGATGGTCCCGTTCAGGAAGCATTCCCTCCGATGTCAGTGACTCTTCTTTTGGAAGATGATATTGATATTAGTCGAGGTGATATGATCGTGCGGGAGAACAATCAGCCGGAAGTGACTCAAGATCTTGACCTCATGATTTGCTGGTTTGATCACATGAAACCCCTCCAACTAAAAGGCAAATACGCGATTCGTCATTCTACCCAAGAGGCCCGTTGCATCATCAAGGAGATTCGCTACCAACTGGATGTAAATACGCTCCACCGAGATTTGGAAAATAATGAGATAAGAATGAATGATATCGCACGGATAACCATTCGCACCACGAAACCATTATTTACGGATCCTTATCGGCAAAATCGAATCACTGGGAGTGTCATCCTTGTAGATGAGGGTACCAATGCTACTGCTGCTGCAGGTATGGTGATCTAGCTATCATCAGAACTAAATCATCTATGATTGTCTTATGATGGAGCACAAAAAGAATAAGATACTCGTGACCGGAGCTGCCGGATTCATTGGCTATCACCTAGTCAAGAGGCTTATCCCAGATGGGCATCAGATAGTAGGCTTGGATATTATAGATCATTACTACGACCCCAAATACAAAATTGCCCGGCTTGAGGATTTGGGCATAACTCAAGACCAGATTTATCAGGGGGAGTTATTGCAGAGTACTCGACATGATCACTTCCGATTTGTGCAAATGGATTTGCAAGATCAGGCAGCCATGGAACAATTATTTGCAGATGAGCAGTTTGATGTTGTTATTAACCTCGCAGCTCAGGCAGGTGTAAGACATAGTCTCAGCCACCCCCACGACTACATCAATAGCAATATTACCGGGTTTCTCAATGTGCTCGAAGGGTGTCGACACAATGCGGTAAAACACTTACTGTATGCCAGTAGTTCTAGCGTCTATGGTCTGAATGAGACGATGCCTCTTAGCACAGCCGACAATGTGGATCACCCGATATCACTATACGCCGCAAGTAAGAAGGCAAACGAGCTGATGGCACATAGTTACAGCCACCTATACCAAATGCCCACTACTGGCTTGCGTTTCTTTACGGTTTACGGACCATGGGGCCGGCCAGATATGGCATTATTTATTTTTACTAAAAACATCCTCGAGGGTGTACCGATTGAGGTGTTTAATAACGGAAAAATGATCCGTGATTTCACCTATGTAGCAGACATAGTCGAAGGGATAGCGCGACTTATCTCGGTCGTACCTGTCGGAAATGCAAATTGGTCCGGATTCAATCCTGATCCAGCAAGCTCTCCGGCTCCCTGGTGCGTCCACAATATTGGCAACAATGCCGAAGTACCCTTGATGGATTTTGTCCGGGAGATTGAGGCGGTGCTGGGCAAACAAGCAGAAATCATCTATCGACCCATGCAACCGGGAGATGTGCCAAAAACCAAGGCCGATGTGAGTGCTCTTCAACAAGCGATAGACTACAGCCCCGACACTCAGGTATCAGAAGGAATTCGAAATTTCGTGGAGTGGTACAAGGCATTTCATGAGTCCGTGTAAGTGGCGTTTCGATCCGATAAAGTAATTTGTCAAAGAAAATCGTATTTCAAAAATGAATTCACACCACTACATCTGCATTTTGGCAGGAGGAATAGGCTCTCGATTTTGGCCCTCCAGTACTGTTGAGCGACCGAAGCAATTTCTTGACATTTTAGGTGTGGGAAAATCCTTGATCCAACTCACCTACGATCGCTGTTTACAATTGGTGCCACCCGAACGTATTTTGATCATTACCAATAAACGCTATCGTGCGCTCGTACAAGAACATCTGCCTGGTATTCCACCTAACAATATCCTCTGCGAACCATCGATGAATAATACGGGCCCTGCGGTGGCCTATGCAGCGCTGCGCATTCAGGCAGAGGATCCGAAGGCCGTTTTCGCAATGCTTCCATCAGACCACATGATCTTAAAGGAAGATGCGTATTTGGACAAATTAAGACAGGCTCTTGATTTTGCGGGCAGCTCAAACGCTATTGTCACTTTGGGCATTTTACCGACACGACCAGACACTGGCTATGGATATATATCTGCAGAAATCGGGGCGGTGTCGGCAGAGCTCAATGGTTCTTCGATTTTGAAAGTAGCTGCTTTTAAGGAAAAGCCCGATCGGGAGACTGCGGAGGCGTATCTCTCAGCCGGGCATTATTTCTGGAATGCTGGGATGTTTATTTGGAGTGTGGAGACCGTCTTGCGTTCGTTTGAGATGCACGCCCCAGAAATACTGCATGAGCTTCAAAAAGACTTGAGTAAATACAATACCGAAGAGGAGCAGGCATATATCGATCGGGTATACCCACTTACTCCGAGCATTTCTGTAGACTATGCTATTCTCGAAAGAGCGGATAACGTATTTACGATACCCAGTGATATTGGGTGGTCTGATCTCGGCACCTGGAATAGTTTACATGCTTTCCAGTCATGCGATGATAATGGAAATGTCGTACAGATTGGCCAAGGAAGTGTGATAGAGGTAGAAAATAGTTTGATCCGGGTTGCTCCGGACAAGAAAGTGATCATACGAGGGATTAAGAACTTTATCGTGGTGGACGAAAAGGATGCACTACTGATCTATCCGAAAGACTCCGAACAAGAAATAAAGCAAATATTGAAGAATTTGGAGTAGGTGAGGGGCATCTTTAGGGACCGGCGAAATCACGCAATAGTTGTTCGTACATTTTTGCTAGTGGTATGTCGTAATAGCTTGCGGTATCAAAAAACTGGTTATGGAAATTCACAACCAAGTTTCCGTTCGATTTATTTTGTGTAAAGAAATCATGGTAGATTGACTGAAATAACTCCCCATCAGATTTGGCTTCATGAAAGCAAGAGGAATCCATAAAGGCCAATGGATGGCAGATCAGGTCTAGTGCCTTTTCGGTATGAAAAGAGTAGAGCGAATAGGGAAACCCAGTGCCACATCGAAAGCCGACATGACGACTATAGCCCAGTGTGAAATCATGCTGGATACCAAGATCAATAAGTAGGTTTGGAGTGATCTTAATATCTATATGCAGAAAATGCTGGCGAGAATTGATGAGAGGTTTCCTGGTAATGCCTTCCAGCCTCTCATATTCATTGCGCAATATTGAGGCATTGGTATGCGATAGATAAGAAGGATGTAAACCAATTTCATATCCATTTTTGCGGCCTGCTTCTACCAAATAGTGGAGTTGTTCGTCCGTGAGTACGGGTGGGTCAAGTGGATGGTTTCCGCCTACAATAAGGAATAAATATTTGTCACCCATGGCTGGCCGACTCAGCAGCCATTCTAGATTATCATAGGGATCGTCTTTGCCCAGCCAGGAGGAGCGATAATAGTCTCTCACTAGTCTCGGTATATCCGAAAGCCTTCGTCGTCTCAGGAGGTGGCCTCCGATTTTACGGAAGATCTGGGTCCTGCTACGAAATTTTAAGAGATTATCTATGTCATGTGTCAGCACGATCTTTGATTGTCGAGTACGTTGTGGTTGGCCTAGTATAGCATTTAGCAGGATGATGAGTTGGTCTACAATTGGAGTCCGTTGCAGTTTATGGCGAATTAGGAAGTGATTGTTTTCATCAGAATCTTCCAGTAAGAACCACTCTTCATATCTGCTTATATGGAAGAAGATGGTCTCAAAAATGTCAAAAGGAATTTCGTTGGTATTGATAATATGTTCCGTTTTCTTTTCAGACTCTACCGAATAGTATTCGGTCTGC
>CAJQNM010000540.1 GCA_905479665.1 uncultured Saprospiraceae bacterium | reverse complement strand
AACCAGGCACAAAATGATCGATTCATGATTTAGATCATTTACTGATTTTTCGTGAAAGAGTTTTCGGACGTGCCCATAAGTCAAAGGAGCAAACTAGCATTTTTCCATATCTGAGTAGAATTGCAGAAAACATGCAAATCCACTTTTGCATAATCTCTGTCGCTTTTCGACCTAAGGGCAACTCTAGGCTTATCGGGATTCTGAGGGAATATCGGTTTTATTTAAGTAAAGGCACAGTCCGCATCACCGTCTCGTATTATGCCATCGATCTGCCCACTGGGCTGGCTGAAGACTTTGCCGATAATAAATTTTCGTTGCACGAACTTCGTCCATAATCCAGGCCCCTTTGCCACCTTCTGCAAAAGGGTTGGGTGAAAAACAGTAAACGTCTTGATGCGATGCTCTACAATAAAATCTTGGACAATGGCCCAAACTTCATCTTCTTTTCCTTGCGTATACAGGTAGGGAATTTTTAGCCGATTATGACGCTTGGCTAAAATTAGAAAGGCAATAAGTTTTTCCTCTTGGTAGATTTTTAAAGGATAAAAGTCAAATGATTTATCGATGGATGAAAAGTGATACTTTTTGCTTTCTTCTGTTTCTTCGGCAGATCCCAATACCCACGGATAATCAAGCATCCATTGCAACTCATCAATACCTCTGCGAAAAAGTTCGGAGCCTTTAAATGGTTTTATGAAGTCTTTGGTTTCCTGATCAAGTTCACTTATTTGTTTCGAGACCAAGTGCTTCGCTTTCTTCGAATAAAATAAAAATCTCAAATCCACCAATGCATTGGAGATAAAATCCAAGAAACGCAGAAGGGGTTTTATCTTTTGGAAAATTGGTTTTTTGGGCGGTAAGATTTCGGCCAGGTCAAAGCGAATGTACACTCTCCTACCTTGGAGGCTTCGTAAATCATTCCATTGGCCTATTTTGTCGTATAGCCCTTTGGCCGGGCCCGTAAACTCTGTCACCAAGATGCGTCCCTCCCAATCTTTAAGAGCTTGCTCCACCAGTTTCTTTGCTATGCCCTTCCCTCGGTGTATGGGATTGATCCACATACAACTCAACCATCCACATTTTTCAGCTGCATTGTTGAGGTACAGAGCATCGGCCAAAACCCCTAAGTATCCCACCATTTCGTCGGCCTCGTAGGCCAAGAGCAAAAGGGTATCGGCTTCATCTGCTCTCGGATTTTGTACATGTGATTTCGCCCTATGCCTCGAAATTGGTACAAATGGCATATCCAAATAGTCCGCCTGGGACACGAACTCTGCCAATTGTTTTTTATTCAGACCGACGATCTCAATCATGTCCTGATGATACGATTTTTACCCAAGGGCATCTTTAGTAAATAATACATCATCTCTGATTTAAGAATGGTTTCGGCATCGAGCACGAGTGTCTCCATCGGAATGCGCTGAATATGTCTTTTTCTCTTCTCCTTTTTCATTCCAGCCGAACCAAAGAAAACGTCGACGGCCTTACTATTTAAGGCCCCTTCAATAATCGACTTTCGCACTCCATAGTCCGTAAACGGGAAGGCGAACGATTTGTAGTTGACCGCAAAGTTGTCCACGCAAAAATCCATACTCCATCTGATTTGGTCCTGCTGTTCTCCTTCGGAAATGTATTGGAACTCTGGATGGTCCATGCTGTGTCCGCCAATGTAAAACCCTTGATCCAAGAGAGACTTAATTTGACCCGTTGTGAGGTATGGTGCTTTTTCTTTTAAAAACGTGGCAAAATCTAATCCCACTTGTTGGCCCAGATTGTCAATAACTTGGCCATCGCTGTACCTCAGCTTGAGTAGTGCCTCAACGAGGTTGGCATTCCGGAGTCCAGTCTCTGAGAGTAATTGCGAGACCTGGTCGGCTATGCGATCCGACTCGCGTATTTTTTCGATAAGCAGACTTACCTTATATCGAAAAAACAAGTCCTTATTGTCGACAAAAGAGGAGTTTAGAAAAAACATGGCGGGAATCCCTTTCTGCAACAAAATCGGAGCGATGACGGTATAGATCTCTGCCAAACCATCGTCGAATGAAAGAAAGAATCCGGGCTTCTTTCTTCGAGCGCCCACCTCTTCCGGCTGATGAATCTCTTCGTAAGACAGTGGCTGGTAGTGCCTTAAGAGAAAGTCGAGGTCTTTCTGGAATTGCTTTACGCCCTTGTGGACATAGAGGTGCTTGATATGGGGTAAGTCCTCGTTTGAAACCACATGGTATACAGGAAATAAGGTTTGCCTGCCTGTCATGGATAGCAGTGGCTCTATCGGTACCGCCTTGGCAAAGTGACGGAAAGTAGCTAATATTTGATCGCGATATCCGGCCATCGAAAGGACAAGATAGGAAGAAGAAGGATGGGTGATCGCCCGGCCTGACTGCAGCTAAAATTAAAATGCCAGCTCCCATCCAAGAAGCTGGCATTTAAAATAAATATCTTACAGACGGCCGAATCCTTAATTCCCTACCGTAAGCTTCTTCGTAATTATCCCATCCGCAAATCGGACTTTGACTGCGTATAGCCCCGCTGGCAAATTGCTCACTCGGAGTTTTTGCTGATGACCGACTTGGGTCACACGCTGCATCAAACGCCCCTGCAGGTCGTAGACCTCAATATCTTGCATGGCTTGATTGGCCGAAATCTGCACAATGTCTGAGGCCGGATTGGGATAAAATTGAAAAGCCAGATCGGTGGCATTCAACTGTTTGGTGGAGGTGCTGGCATCGTTGAGCCCCATGGCCACCATGAGACGAGGTACGATGTAGCGCTGTAAAGTATCGATCATCAGGCGCGATATCGCGGGATCATTCGGATTGCCCTCGCTGGTATTGTACTGACAAATAAAGATATTCGAGGGAATAGTTTGATCAGGTACCCCATCCCAGATGGCACCGAACGTAGCTTCATCATACCAGTTCCACGCGTAGGTATTGCCTCCATAACCTACCGCGGGCACCCCGGCAGTACTATCGCACTGCACAGATCCTTCTTGCCGTAAAGGAGTGTAGAGGAAGAGCCCTTCCAAACCGCCAGTGAGCTCCAGGGCCTGTTGTGTGAGTGGGTCATCGAAGCCGGCATCAACAAAGATATCTTGGTTACCGAGCGCCAAGGCCTGCTGGACAATGGTATCGGGAAATGCGCCCTCCGCGATGATAATGGACCCTCCCACACCGATAGTCACATCGCGAATACCGGCATTGCTAAATTTATTTTTGGCCTGAAAGGAAATAGTGGGTGGATCACCCGCCTCTATCCAATTGTAATCACCCACACCGCCCTCAAAGTCGATCACCGCACTTACATCGGAAGAGTATTCGGGGTAATTGGGAATATTGATTACCGCCTCGTTGGTGCCATAGGGATTGCCGTGCACTTCCTCAATGATAAAAGGTGTTGGCGGCATGGTGCCAAAATCGAGAAATTTAGGTTGCAAGGTCTGCTCATGCCGTTTGAGATAGGCTACACTGTTTGAGGCAAAACCGGCGGCATCAAACCCACCCACAGCAATATTGGAGGAGTCGATACGAAACGTATTGCCGTCTTCCGCAGCAGTTTTACGTAGATAGCGCACGACATTGCGCATATCCTGAGTAATCCGATACGATGCTTCCAGCACCGTTCTCTTGATGGCCAATGCATCGCCAAAAGGATTCCAGCCCAGACGATAGTCCATCGAGATGGCAACGAACCCC
>CAJQNM010000539.1 GCA_905479665.1 uncultured Saprospiraceae bacterium | reverse complement strand
TGGGACATGACACGCCCATGTATTCCTTGGCCAATTCAAGACGCCCGGCATTAATATCCGACAGACCAACAAATTCAAGTAAATCACTATAGCGATCGACCAGGTTTTTGCCCCAAAAGGAGGTGCCTCGTACCCCGGTACCGACCAAGGCTACCCGCCTTTTTGCAAAAATGTCTTTGGCACCGATGGTTGTGATAGAGGCTGGTAGGAATGCGGCACTGCCGGCTACTCCCGATTTCTTAATAAATGCGCGTCTTTTCATTGCCAACGATTGTTATACCCGAAATATAAGGCACACAAATGACACGAAGGAAGAAGTTGTCAAATAGCTGAGAATAAGCTATCTTATTTTCTACGCCGAATGTGCGTAGCGTCGAGGTCAAGTTAATTATTGAATAGGGAACTTCTTTAAGATATCTTGGCTTAAGATTAGGGAGAAAACATGAACATGCTTTCGCGAGATCAAATACTAAATCTAATTATTTCGGAGGATCAGACTTCTCCTGTACCTGCCGAGGTGCGCGAGAATGAGGTTTATCGTGGGTACAAGAAGATTTGGGATTTGTGCAACGTCGTAGCCGAGTCTGAACGTACATCTGATCTCAATGATGCCTGGACAGCAATAAGCCTCCTGATGGACAGCGATGAAAGTCGGCCGGTCTGACAAGGCGAAGGGCACTTGGCGAAAGCATAACCAACAAGAATTTGAGACCCTATAAAGGCTGAAGAGCCGAGTTTGAGCTGTGCATGTCAGACAGCGACCCTATTTTGACGGAGTATTGTCAGAGATGAATAAGTGATCCGGAATGCTGATATTGATCGGTTTCGAGGCGATAGAAGTAAGAACCTGGAGGTAGCTCAGGTACACTCAGATCGACCTGGTGTTTTCCAGCTGGAAAATTGGCATCCAGGAGGGTTGTGAGCGTACGGCCCTGACCATCTATCAGTATCATCTGCACCGGCCCCCCACTCGTGCTAAAATCTACTTGCAAGTTTTCGAAGAACGGATTGGGATGGGTATAAACTTGGGGAAGCTGTTGGTCGAACTCTCGGGTAGGCGTAGCCTGGCAGGCATTGACTATGGGTAAATGCTGGAAATCATGGGTAAAGACACTACGAACCTCCGCCTCACTGGCTCCAAGCCAATCGATCAAGATACTGCCAAAGACATTTTTGAAATCAATCTTCATTTCCACACCATCTGGAGTTGAGACATCCTCAGGAATGTCCGGACTGTCTCCAGTGACGCCTGCTGTGACACATTGGCCAAAAACCAATAGGGGTGCAGCATCGCCATGATCTGTTCCCAAACTGCCATTCGAAATTATTTTTCGTCCAAATTCAGACTGGCTAGCCAATAGCACTCGCTCACCTAGTCCAAGCTCCTTCAAATCATCCATAAATGCAGCAACAGCTTCGGAGAGCCAACCAAGTAGTACGGCATGCTCTCCCGAAGTGGTATCGCTCTCATCGACTTGTGACGCATGCGTATCAAAACCGTTGATATTGACCACATAAATGCGTGTCTGAAGACCACCTGCGATAAGCGAGGCGACAATTTTTAGCTGGTCTGCTAGGTTATTGGTATTTGGATCAGGATACAATTGAGATTTATTTTCTCCCTTCTCAGCGGCTTCTACCAGGATCTCTGCATACTGGTTGGTTTGCTCTTTTATTTGTCTTACGAATAGTAGTTCTTGGCCGTAGTGCGAATCAGGCGTGTCACCACTATCCATGCCGGGAATTTCCACGAGTGAGTCTGCCGAACGAATCGCAACCGAGAAATTTGCCGCAAGCCCCTGGCAAGTCTCACTCACGCTGGGTCCCAGCGTGATGGCAATGGGATGGGGCGAGTCTGAATTCGGATATCCATTTGGATATCCTGGGTGTCCGAAATCAAAAAACCGTCCGAGCCAACCCGAGCTAATTACTTCGGTGGCCTGAGAGCCGCTTTTCCAAATGTCTGTAGACCTAAAGTGAGATCGGTTTTGGTTTTCGTAACCTACATTTTGAACAACATTTACTTGTCCTTGATCAAATAGATTTTTAATCCCGCTCATGGCAGGATGGAGACCTAATGTATCCGTGAGCGATAAAACTGATTGCTCCGGAATCATAATATTCGATCGCAAATCCATGAGACGATCATATCGATCGAGCGGAATTATGGTGTTGAGACCATCGTTGCCACCATTTAATTGGATCAGCACAAATACTCTATCCCCTTCGGCAGACAGTATGTCGTCAAAGACGGAGTTATGAAAAGCTCCAATATTAATTCCGTTTAGTGCAAGTGGCAAAGCCAATATAGATGATTGGCTTGCTTTCAGAAAGTCTCTTCTTTTCATGATTGCTTTATTCTAGCTTAATTGATATTCGGGTAGACTGACAAAGGAGGTGAGCAATGCTTGTAGTCTGTTTTCTACGCCAGCTTTCAGCTCTTCATCTTCAGGATTAAATAAATACTCTTGGTATTCGACACCCCATTCGTAATCTGGCAATCCTGGAATGAGAACAGCTTTAAGGTCATCACGTTGCTGTTCTGTCACTCCATGTGGCAGCAAATACTGGGCTAAGCTTTCAATTAGTTTATTTGGGTCCTCTGCTTCCTCTATCGTCTCGATCATTTCCAACACCCGAGCTTTGATCTCATGGTCACGCACCTGCACTCCGTTAATTACGATTTGATTCATTAGGTATCGAAAACTTAGGGTGCTAGAATTGATCCACGTGCGGTAGTAGAGAGGCTCCTGATAATACGCCTTCCATCCAGCTACACTGGGCGGGTCGAAATAACTCATTTCCAGCGGTTGGGGCAAGCGAGCCAATTGCAGCCACAGTCGATACTGGAGTTGATGGTCGTCATTCTCAAGATCGACAGAAAATTCGCGAAACTGTCCGATCACAAAATCAATCGGGTTTTTTATCATCGCACCGATCGCGTAGTTGTCATGAAAATGCTCACTACGTAAAAGGGTCTCTACCATTGTACCCATTTCATAGTCAGCATCCCGCAATATTTGACTGAGTGGTTCGATAATTTCTAATTCGATCTGCTCGTCGATTTCGTAATACACAAACCAACGATAGATTTTTCTGGTGATAAACCTGCTCACTTCATCTTGCTGGAAAATCAGATCGATCAGATGGCTGTATTCCTGATCGCCCATATTTTGGATCGTGGCATTGCCAAAACGATGACTAAGTTGTTTCTCGCCCGTGTCATGTGCGAATGAACGGAAGAAAGGTTGCACCATGCCCTCACCCCGTTGGAAATAGCCGATATCTCGCCAGCCGGTAAGTACCCGCGCTACCTCTGCCACATCTTGCTCCGTGTAGTTGGTGTAGTCTCCTTCACCTACTTGGAGGCCCTTGCCGATGGTGAAAAGCTCGAGGAGTTCACGCGCATAATTTTCGTTGGGCCTGAAGTTGGTGTTTTGCGACCCATTTAGGTATCTCAACATGGCGGGATTTACCGTACTATCTTTCGCTAGTTGTCTGAAATTTCCTAAGAAATTTTCTCGATAGAGTGTGAGGTTTTGGTATACGTAGGTCGCATCACGAATGTCACTTGTGACAAAATGATTGCGCCAAAACAAGACCATCTTTTCTCTAATCGACATGCCCTGATTGAGCAGAACTCCTGAGTTCCAAGCTCTGAGTGAAGCTAGTCTGCTGCCGACCTGATTGTCAACCGCCCGGTCGTACGGCTGGTTTACCCAGGTTTCCCCAAGAGGTACCGTATCTGCTTCTGCTCGGAACACAAGAGGAGGATCAGGCAATTCTGTTATTTTGAACAGGACCTGAATGGTCTCATCCAAGCCCTGATCAACGGCTTGGTCGATATCTGCTTGGGTTGGACCATACATGGTTCGGCGCAATAAATGCGCAGCCTGCTTGATATTCCACTCACCGGAGTAGGGAGCGAGACTAAACGTTGAGAATCCTGCCATGCGAGTTCTATTTAGAGTTATCTGAAATGAGCGGATGTGCTCCTTTGACTGAAGAAAGTACGGATGGTTTAATGGGAGTATTAATATTCCCGCATAAATCTGAGTTCGCATGTGAAGAAGATCATAGGGTACAGTGGATGTACCATCTTCTCAGCACGCAAGTCAAGCGTAAGAAAACCAGTCTTCGAGCGGGTACTCCTAGTATTGCAAATTTTCCACCACATACTGACCCACGGCCCTGCCTTGTGCAACGCCTTGGTCAATGGCAGCCCGATAATGGATGCCTCCATACAATCTCGAAATTGCTGCTTCGGAGGAAGCCTCTAGAAATGAATTAAAGGACCGAGCAGGTAAACCGTATTCGACTTCTACATCGTCGGTGTACTTGAAATTATCCCCATAGAGATGAGTGAGCATCACGGCTGCGGCACTTGATATCACGCTATGACCGCTGGTGTACTCAGGAAATGGTGGGGTCTGCAGGGGTGGAATCCAGTCTTCATCAATGTACTGATTAATAATTGTCTCAGGTCGGATGAGATTGCTGCGGTATTTTTCATCCCAGCAACTGATGAATCCATCGGCTAGCGCAATGGAAGTAAAAGCTAGCGTGGTGACCGTCTGCATCATATCTGCAGAATCTTGGCGTGCCGCTAGTTGGGCGATTCCCATCCAGTGACCGCCTGGAGTGATTTTCTTGGTCGCAAACATCACATGACCCTTGTGATGTGATACGTACGGATTGCAATCCCAAAAGCTGGCAATTTCAGTTTGCTCGTCGTCGAGTGTATTTATGGTCTCATACACTTCGGCAACCTCTTCATAAAAAAGACTGTTCTCCGCCATATCGAAATCGGGGGGAGGCAGGGGCACAAACTGATCTGCCGAGTCGATGACAAAGGGCCGGATGGTATTCCAATGGGGCTCAATAGCTTCCATATAGTCGGGTGGGGTGGGCTGCCAGCGGCTGCTGTCCTGGCGAATTTCAAACTTGGGAAATGTGCGCGACTGTTTGTAGTTGTCCTTGTCGGCCCAGTCCAAAATATGTGCGGCGACAGTCTCCCCATAAGCCACTGAATTGCGAATGATCTTCTTGGAAGCTCCAGCTGCCCGATACTCCGCATGGACTTCGGCGATCAGTTCATCCATACGAGGTTCTGAAAAAATGAGCATCCTACCAACCACGGCAAAAGCTTGAAAGCCTGCAATATTAAAATCGATGTCTTGGTCGCTTGGTGGTGCAGGAGTTGTGCCGAGATCCGTGAGCTGGCCGGCCAGTGATTTGACCTCCGGATGTCCCTGGCGAACAGCCTCATAGGCAGCCACACTGGGATAGCAGTAGTTGCGGCTCGCCACAGGCGGTGAAAATATATCGTAAACGATGATGTCCGTAAGCCGTTTTAGGGCACGGTGTAGATACTCTGGATTAGCTACCGCAGACTTGTACGAAAGATCGGGCTCACAGCTTGTGAAGACCAGAGTGAAAGAGAGAAGCAGTAGAATAGTACGGACCATAGATATTACAATTTGCAAAAAGCGCTGCAAAAATACGGAAAGTGGGTGTAGGAAGGGTGAATTGCAATTCACCCTTCCTACACCACTACGTGGGATACTCCCACGGCTCGCGATATGCGCGTCGCATCAAGGCTTCCGCCTCGGGATCATTGAGAATCGTCTTTCCGTCCCACTCGATGCTGCGACCAGTTTGCAAGCTTATCATGGCCAACAGGGAGATGTTGGTCGCCAGGTAGCCGTGTTCGATATCACAGACAGGAAGCCTTTTCTCATCAATGGCTTCGATCATATCTCGCCACAGTTCTTTGATGTTCTGCTGATCGGGAGCATGCAGGGATGCCTCCTGATGGATGGGCTTGCCACCTCCCTTTGGATAGAAAGTCCAGCCATCGAGCCAACCCATATGGAAGGTACCCTTGGTTCCATAAAAATAGCAGCCTACGTTGGCAGATTCATTGGCATTTGGTGTGCAGGCCTTATTCTCCCAGTGCAGGGTGAAGTTTTCAAACTGGAAAATGGCAAGTTGGGTATCGGGTGCATCCGTATTGTCTTGTTTGATAAAACGGCCTCCCGAGCTAAAGATATTTTTCGGGTAGCGTTCTTCGGTCCACCACAATACCTGATCAAACCAATGTATGCCCCAGTCCCCGATCGTCCCGTTTGCGTAATCAAGGAAATTTCGAAAACCCTTGGGATGAATGCGGGCATTGTAATCGCGATAGGGGGCAGGTCCCAGCCACATGTCCCAATCCAGACCAGCGGGTGGAGTTGAGTCTTCTGTGATCTCACCATGTCCTTGACCGTAGTTGACAAAACATTTTACGGCGCTAATTTCTCCAACCATACCACTGCGCAAAAAATCCATGCCGGTAATATTATGTGGTGAAACTCTCCGGTGGGTGCCGACTTGCACAACTCGCTCCCTGCTTCGGGCAGCTTTCAAAATGGCTTTACCTTCATCAATCGTGTGAGAAATGGGTTTTTCTAGGTAAACGTGGGCGCCAGCGTTGATCGCAGCGATCGCTCCTAACGCATGCCAGTGATCTGGTGTACCAATTATGACAAGCTCGGGGTCGCTGTCTTCGATGCACTCTCGATAGTCGATGTAGGTTTTTGGTTGACCGGCATTAGCATCACTTACTTTTTGCAAAGTGTCTTTGAGTGCCTGTTCATCCACGTCACATAAACCGACGACCTCGACTCGTTCGCTAAGGATCGCTTCGTGCAAAATATTATTTCCCCACCAACCACAACCGATCACGGCCAATCTAAATTTGGGTTGATTAAATTTAATCAGAGGAAATCCGATTGCCAATGTAGAACCTGCGGTGCTGGTCTTGATAAAATCTCTCCTTCTCATTCTTCTTCGTATTTGCTTGCTATGTCAGTTAGTTTTTCTTCAATTTTTTCTCGGGATAATATTTGGCCTCGATAAATGACAGCATCGATGTCATTGCAGTGACTAATATTATCTAATGGATTATTTCGGAGTAAAACCAAGTCGGCGACCTTACCCTCTTCCAGCGTACCTGTATCACTTTCGGTTCCAAAAAATCGGGCCACATTGACGGTGCCCGTTTGCAATATTTGATATGGAGTAAGCCCCGCATCTGCCAAGGTTTGCATTTCGTGATGGATGGAAAATCCAGGTACATTCATGACTTGGGGAGCATCCGATCCAAGCAGCATCAGCACACCTTTCTCGTGTAAAGTTCGAATTAATTTTTTGCGAGTTTCGACAAATCGATCGTACTGCTCTTCTGAAAATTCGAGTCTCTCCAGCATGAGCTCTTTATTCTGCCTCCAGGTGAAGCGGAGCGAACCAGGTATGTAGGCCATTTCGGGATCTCTCATTTGCTTTTCCAATTGATGGGGGGCGAGCCAGCGAGTGAAAAGCGTCTGAGTTGGTACCACTGCAATATTTCGAGCGGCTGTTTTTTCGCCAAGGATTGCAATGCGCTCACTGTCAAGATGGTCTGCCAGCAAAATGCCGAAGAATCCTCCATCGTTGCGCATATCTTCAGGGGCCAAGCCTTCGATGTACCCATCCAGGTGATCAATACTTGCATACCCCGACGCAATGGCATGATCGATACCTACCTCGAGCGGCACATGGCCAGAATATTTGATGCCGACTGTTTGGGCTGTACCAATCATTTCATCAAATACATCACGCTTTAATCCCGGATGTATTTTGAGAAAATCATAACCCTCTTTTTCATACTGGAGCACGCGCATACGAGCACTGTCTTTCGAGGGTATGCTATTTCCATTCATCGAGGGGCTTGAAGTGTAGATCCTCGGACTCATGACCAGATCCTCCTGTACCTCTGCACGTAGAGCAAGGTGGTAGGGTTGGCCGAGCATGCCGCGTATGGTGGTGATCCCTTTAGAAAGATAGAGGAAGAGGGTTTCGTAGACATTGCTGGTGTCTCCTTCTGCAGGAGTTGGTATATGGGCGTGCATTTCTGCCCATCCCGGTGTGATATATTTGCCGGTGCCATCGATTGCTGTTGCATCAGATGGTGGGGGTACTCCCGGTAAAGCAGGATTGATAGAAGTAATTTTTCCGTCTTCGATGACGAGATCTTGACTCTGTAGCACGGTTTCACTGGTCATGGGGACCACGTGTACGTTGGTGATCATCAGCTTCTGTCCATGGGCAAAGACGGGGATCAAAAGAATCAGGAAGATGATCCACGATTGAAAATTGAGCCCACTCCGGAAAGTGCCATCTTTATAAACTGAGTCTATTTTGGACCTGCCTGCCCTTTGGCTCTGGCAGGCAGGTGAGATTTTCACTTTTACGAGATTGGGTGATGCCTGAGTATCAGCCGATTGAGAAAAATGAAAAGATCGCCGAAAGAGCCATTTTTGATTTGACAACCTTTTCGGAGTGGGCTCAAAATTAGACATAATAGAAAGAGGCTTTAGCTCAAGTTAAGATAGGGAATTCTCAGAGGGATCTGATCCATGCCAAGAAAGGTGGATAAAATTACTGAATACAAATATTTTCTTAGATCTTCATCAGACTTTGAATCTTGGCGTAAGTACCTGGCTTTGGACATCTCCTTTTCAGACGGAGACGATAAATCTTTTTCCCCGTATCCGGAAGATGGGCTTTACGCACGTGGAGATTCCCATTGAGGATCCCAGCCTGATTGATGCGCAGGAGGTGGCCAGAGCTTTGGCCGGTGAGGGTCTTACTGCAATCGCATGTGGGGCATTTGGACCTGCACGTGACTTGACCAGTGAGGATAAAGAGCTGCATCAAAATTGCTTTGAGTACGTCGAGCAGTGCTTCGAACTATGTAAGATCTGGGGAGTTGATTTTCTGGCTGGTCCGATGTATTCGGCAGTGGGCAAGGCTCGCTTGCTTCCACCTGAAGCACGCCAGATCGAATGGGAGAGAGCCGTGCGAAATTTGCGGATCGTATGCGAACAGGCTGCATCGTATAAATTGCAGATAGCCCTAGAACCACTCAATCGCTTTGAATCAGATTTGGTCAATACCGCCCAGGATGTAATGCAGATGATTAACGATATCAATCACCCGGCAGCTGGGGTTTTGCTGGATAGTTTTCATATGACGATTGAGGAACGTGATCTTAAGCAAGCTATTTGCCAGGTGGGCGATAAATTAATTCACGTGCAGGTATCAGAAAATTACCGGGGTGCACCGGGATCTGGTCAGACACGCTGGCAAGATTTCAAGCAAGGGTTGGACGACGTAAATTATCAGGGAGTCGTGAGCATCGAGAGCTTCACTCCTCATGTGCAGGAACTGGCAGGAGCCGTGTGTATTTGGAAACCTTTTGCCGATAGCCAAGATCAGTTTGCACGGTCCGGGTACGAATTTTTATCGAATTTATTTGCTTCTTAAACGAGCAGCATGTCTTCAGAAAAAATCAAAATTGCGATTGTGGGTTTGGGATTTGGTGCCGAATTTATCCCGATTTATCAAAAGCACCCGAATGCTGAAATGTATGCCATTTGCCAGCGCACGGA
>CAJQNM010000538.1 GCA_905479665.1 uncultured Saprospiraceae bacterium | reverse complement strand
ACGGCAAGAGCACCTCATATGGTATCGGGTGGCGATCAGGCACTGATGCAGAAGGTCTTCATTGGGTAGGGCATTCGGGTGGTTCAGTAGGGGGGACGACGATGCTCTATTGCTATCCGGAACAAGACCTAGTCATCGCCTTAATCACAAATATAACAGGTGGGCAAGTTGGAGATTTGACGCGGAAGATAGCCTGGAGTTTCTTAAAGTAATTTATTGCTCAATTCACCCGCTCCAAATATTTGAGGCCGGGTGCATCGAGGGCTTCGCCAAGACGACCGATGGTTTTTAGGTCGATAACGCCCAAGAGGTCGATTAGTACAAATTTGTCTTGGTTGTGCGCAGCCATGACCAATTCTTCGACGTGATCAGGGCCTTGTTGAATAAACATTTTGACATCTTCACCACCCTCATTGACCGTGATAAGCGGCTCTAGACTTTTGGTCAATGCCGCAACTGTCTGGGTAAAAAACGCTTGACCTCCCTCTTCCTTAGATAGTATCCGCATGCTGGTGAGGTCATCGATTAATTTTTTCAGATCGGCATCCATATCTTGCTCATCGACTTTGGCAATTAATTTAAACATGGTGGGTGAAACATTCACCATTTGGTATTCTGGGTTTTCACCATATTTATCAAATAGTGTATCGACTGCATTCTGGGCAGAGAGCTGCGAGAATACCAGGAGAAATGTAATGGACAATACGTAGGACTTCATTGAGGCAAGTTAATTCAATTTGCAAATTGCTCGTTCAGGGATTTAATTTTCTCCAGTGAAGAAGAGGTAGTTTCCAGGCCCTTATTCATTTTCGCAGAAATAAATTGCAGTGCCTCCACGACCTCTGCATAAGCCTCTTCAGGATTGTCGTACGTGTCTTGCATTGCAAGGATCTCAGGCTGGCTTTCTGCCTGCGTACGAGAAAAGAACAGTAGCGCCCCAATAGCCAGGATCAGCACCGCTGCGACAGCCCGATATTTTTTCCAGAGACTTCTCACCTTGGCTTCTGGCTTTGGTACAGCATCAGGCTGGGCTAAAGGTCTTGCTACCGTAGAGGGCATGGCCACCTGCTGCTGGGCATTAA
The DNA here is from genome assembly GCA_905479665.1 of uncultured Saprospiraceae bacterium. Taxonomy (GTDB): domain Bacteria; phylum Bacteroidota; class Bacteroidia; order Chitinophagales; family Saprospiraceae; genus CAJQNM01. The sequence goes on along the minus strand of CAJQNM010000538.1, from coordinate 10,599 downwards.
AGTAGCCAAACAATGGTCGAAGTGATAGGTGCTCAACAGCTACCTCACCACTGAAGTAGCTACGCAAGGCATCCTCCTCCTCTAGACTGGTATCTCCCAGCCAGTATTTTTCCAGGATAAGATTAATTTTAGCGGAATCCATCTCCATACGCTTTCGTTATTCTCTCTTTCATAAAAAGTCTCGCTCGGTGTACATTGATTTTTACTTGACTCATTGAAATGCTAAGCAGCTCTGATATTTCCTGATATGTGTATCCATCTATTTCACGCAGATGAATCACTTCTCGTTGCTTTTGTGGCAGATCATCCATGATTTTCTGAATCAATGCCATGGTATCATTTGCTTCGGTAATCTCACCTGGGTTTGCATCTGGGCTCGGTTCATCGTAGTGTTCAGGTAAGTCTGTGGTCTGTCTTGATTTTCTCCGGCTTCGATCGATAGACAGATTGCGGGTCATGGTCATGCACATGGCCTCCTTATTGTCCCAAGTATGCCAAAGGTCTCGCTTTTTCCACACCTTCACCAAAATATCCTGAACAACATCTTCTGCTTCCGGACTATCTCTTAAAATCCGCAATGCATATCGATATAGCTTATCTTTGAGCGGCACAAATTGCTCTTCAAAGATCTTGGAGCTCATTTCGCTAGGAAGACGGTTCATGCCCGATATTTGTTACAGAAGAATTAAATAGATGCACAATTCAAGGTCAAAAAACGTTCTTTTCTGCAAGATATGAAGCGGTTAAAGCTGAAAAAGATTGACAAGTTACTATTGAAGGAGTTCTTTCCTCCTTTCATTGTGGCTTTTGGCATTGCACAGTTTGTCTTGATGATGCAGTTTCTCTGGTTGTATATCGATGACATAGCGGGAAAGGGAGTGGGTTTTTTCCTTCTCATTGAGATGATCTACTATATGGGCCTGACCCTGATCCCCCTATCCCTGCCGATTGCTGTCTTGCTGGCCAGTGTGATGGTTTACGGGAGTCTAGCTGAGAAGTACGAGCTGGCTTCGCTAAAGTCTGCCGGTATACCGTTGATGCGAACGATGCGGAGTACCATGATCGTGGCCGCATTGATTGCATTGACTTCCTATCTCTTTAGTGATTATGTCATTCCTTATGCCAATCTCAAATCAAAGTCAAGGCTGTATGACATCAAAAAGCAAAAGCCTGCGCTCTATCTGGAACCAGGAGTTTTTAATGAAGACTTTCAGGGTCATGCCATACGCATAGGTGGCAAATCGACCGACAACAAGCGGATCTCAGATGTGATGATCGATGACGACCGAAGTAATTTTGGCAATCGGTTTAATGTTTTGAGAGCACAGGATGGAGAAATGTACATCACCGAAAATGATCGTTTTTTCGTGATGCAGCTCAAGAATGGGCACCAGTACCAGAAACTAGAAGAGACCTCGGGAAATCGTAAGTATCCGTTCATCCGCACCAAGTTTGGCTCATGGACCAAAGTCTTTGATCTGAAGGAATTTGACATCAGTCGAACAGGGGAGGATCTCTTTAAGAACTATCACGCTATGCTCAGCATCGATCAGCTCAAGATCCAAATTGATACGATCGCAGATCGCCTCATCGAGCTCAAGGATGAGGTGGTAGTGGATACCGAGTCGAAGATGGCTTTTCTCTCATACGAACCGGCAAATGAGCACATTGTCTCTGCCAAAATAGACTCTACCTTACCACTTACGGCTCAAAAGTATGTGCAGAAGTCGGGTATCAAAGCCAAGCCGCCACTCAAGATTATTTGGGAGCAACCCCACATCGCAGACCTATGGACATCACGAAGCATTGCAGGGCTATTTGCTGAGGAAAAGCGGGTGGATTTGCTGGATAAGGCTCGTTCTCAAACCAGGGCGTCGAAGCATAAGGCATTTGGATATCGACGCGCGGTGGTCTACGAGCAGCACAACATCGTCAAGCATCTCTATCTTCTGCATTCAAAATACGGTCAAGCCGTGGTGTGTTTCATTTTTCTTTTTATCGGGGCCCCAATGGGTGCCATAGTGCGTAAAGGTGGGTTTGGTTATCCCTTGTTGGTGGCCATCACTTCCTTTATGGTCTATATTATTCTCAACGAACTATTTGAGAAGTTGGCGAAAAATGCTACGCACACCATTGACCCTGTCTTGGGGGCTTGGATGCCTTGCCTGATTTTAATGCCAATCGGATTATGGCTGACGATACGAGCCATGAATGATAGCAAGTTGGTGGATCTATCCGGGGTGAGAGACAAATTACAGCTCTTACCAGGCCTATTGCGAGGTCTCAAGAAAACGTAATTTATCGCAGCCGCATATTTCAAACGACCACACTGCTACTCTGCCACTGAGGGTATCCGCCCATCGTACCGTATCTCTTGATGCGGGAAGGCTCCATTTACACTACTCCGTCTCCAGATTTTCTTCGATGTTCCGTAGCCGCAGCTGGCAAAATGCAACAAGCTTCTTCGATTTTTCCAGCATTGATTCCAATTCGTCAATATTGTCGGTGCCTTCTTCTAGCATCTGCAGAATCTCTTCCAGCTGTTTCTTGGCTTCCTGATAGGTCAGGTCGGATGGGGTTTCATACATGGTAAGATTTTTTTTGTGAGATTTCGGCCAAGAGCACACCATCAGCAAGACGGTTTTCGACGACTTCGCCCTGCGCAACCTGCTCGACTGATCGAATCCAGGTCCCGTCGGCCGCTGCAATCATTGCAAATCCACGTGCCATGGTGTGCTGGGGATCAAGAATCTTTAGTTTTTCCGCTAAACTTACGATGCGATGAAATTCCTTCTGAGTGGTATGTCGCAGCTCGGTGCGAACCCGCTGCAACCCCAAGGTGAGCGCTGTATTTTCGTGCATTATTTTGGTTCTGATCGCATGAGAAAGGCGCTGCTCCATCATGAGGACGTTTGACTTTTGGGCTTGCAGAGTAGTCGTAATTGCCGTTTGTATCCTTTGAAATGTCTGGGATAGTTGGCTTTCAAAATGCAAGATTCGTTCGATCAGAAAGTCGGCTGCTGCAGTCGGTGTCTTGAGGGAAATTGCTGCAACTAAATCTGCCACAGATTGATCAATATCATGACCGATGGCAGTGATTATGGGAAGGGGAGCCTGGGCTATGGATTTACATAATTGGTAATCATCAAATGCCCGAAGATCTAACTTTGATCCACCACCACGTAAGATCACGATCACATCAAAGGCGTGACTCTGCTCGCCAATCCGCTTTAGGTTTTCGGTGAGCTGCCGGGTCACGTCATTGCCCTGCATCGAATTTTGAAACAAGGTGTACTGATAGTTGTATCCGTAACTATTTGCTGAGAGATGCTCAATAAAATCTCGGAATCCTGCCGCATTTTGCGAGCTGATTATGGCTACCCGTTGCGCAACCACTGGCAGCACTAGTTGCTTGTTGAGGAGGATCAGGTTTTCTTCCTTGAGCCGACTGATGGTCTGCATGCGTTGCATTTCGACTTTTCCCAACGTATAGCTCTCGTCAATATCAACAACAGAAAGTTTGTATCCATACAACTCGTGAAAAGTTACATCTACGAGGAGGGATACCTCCGTACCTGTTGAGAGCAGATCATCGATAGGTTGTGAGAGGGTCGACTGCAGCTCAGCTCGTGCCTGACGCCAAAGGACAGCGTTGCATTGAGCCAGCAGTCTATCACTCTCGCTATTTTTCTGGACCAAGGTCAGATAGCTGTGACCTCCCGAACCAGAAACCTGAGATACCTCGGCAGTGACCCAGACGGGTTCATCAAAGTTTAAGGCAAGGACTCGCCGCACATGACGCTGCAGTTCGAATAGCGTAAGTGGAAGGGCGGCCATGTCAGTCGATTACTGCTTTATTGAAACTAGGCTAATACCTTGGCAACCAGATCAGCAGCTTCCTGCAGTTGAATCGCAGAATGGACTTCTAAGCCAGATTCATCAATGATCTTTTTGGCTATGTCGGCATTGGTACCTTGCAAACGTACGATGATGGGCACTTTTATATTGCCCATATTTCGGTAGGCCTGAACCACACCATTTGCCACCCGATCACAACGAACGATACCCCCAAAAATGTTGATTAGGATGGCTTTTACGCTGGGATCTTTGAGAATGATGCGGAAGGCTATCTCTACCCGCTCGGCATCTGCAGTTCCTCCGACATCGAGAAAGTTGGCTGGTTCGCCACCAGATAATTTGATAATATCCATGGTTGCCATTGCTAGCCCTGCGCCATTGACCATGCATCCCACATTGCCATCCAGATTGACGTATGACAAACCGGATTTCTTTGCTTCTACTTCGGTAGGGTCTTCTTCATCTTCATCCCGCATGGCAGCGAGATCAGGATGTCTGTATAAAGCATTGTCATCAATGGAGACTTTACTATCGACCGCAATGATCCGATCGTCGCCTGTTTTGAGACAAGGGTTTATTTCAAAGAGACTCGCATCAGAACTTACAAATGCGTTGTAAAGTGAGCCTACAAATTTGGTCATGTTTTTGAATGCAGTACCGGATAGACCCAGGTTGAACGCGATTTTTCGGGTTTGAAAAGACTGCAATCCCAATGCGGGATCGATGTATTCTTTGTGCACCAATTGCGGGGTTTCTTCCGCAACTTTTTCGATATCCATGCCGCCCTCGGTCGAATAGACAATCACGTTGCATTTGCGTTCACGATCCATCAAGATGGAGATATAGATTTCGCTGCAGGCATCAAAATCAGGCGCATATGCATCTTCCGCAATGAGAATTTTGCGCACCAATTTTCCAGGCCCCTCCATTCCACCTGGAGTCTGCGGTGTCTTGAGCATCATACCTAAGATAGCGGAGGCGTACTCTTGCACCTGATCTGCATTTTTAGCAATTTTCACTCCTCCTCCTTTGCCGCGACCACCAGCATGAATTTGAGCTTTAATCACTGCAAACTCAGATCCTTTTTCCTCTTTCAACTTGGCATAGGCACTCATTGCTTCTTCGAGGGTAGTTGCGACACTGCCTTCCTGAATTGGAACGCCAAAACTCTTGAGCAACTCCTTGCCCTGATATTCATGCAGATTCATATATGGTATTTATTTTGAATGCCTAAAGGTAGTGATAGAAGTAGAAATTGCGAGCGTATTTCTGTCAAAAGAAAAAGTGGTCTATATGATCCGAGGTCCGAACTTTTTTACTGTACAGCAATACGCTTGACCAGAGTCCCTTTGGCGGTTGCGATCCTCAACAAATAGATGCCAGCAGGTTGTCCTGCAAATTCAATGCGATGGGTCTCACTGGCTGGGTTTGCCAGGACGACCTGTTTGAGTCGTTGGCCAGATAGGGAGAGGATGTCGATTTCGGTATTGAGTATTTCTCCGAAATCAAAGGTGATATATACGGTCGGTGATTGAGCAGAGAGAATAGTTGGGTACACATCCACGTAGTTATTTGTTGATACCTCCTCAATAGCTGTGATATCGTATGTTTCGAATCTGCCTATGGTAGTGAAATCTGCGGTGCACACATCAAAGGGGTTCATCGGTTTTACGCGCCAATAAAATTTGCGATCAACTGCCATTTCTCCAATGTTCAGTTTGTTGGTATTCACCACATAAAATTCTTTTTCGATCGTGCCGAAGAAACTGAATCTGCTTATTTGTACATGATAGCGATTTGCATTTGGAAAGTGCTCCCACTCCAAAGTGATTTTCTTATGATCAACAAAATCCCCATTTTCCGGAAAAATGGCTTTTACTTCTTGCCCCTCTGCCACACTGCCCAGAATAGGTGTGCGTTTGACGTAGCTCTTTTTCGAAAAGTCGATGTAAGCGTGCATTGCCGCGGTCTGCTGTTCCGAAAAACTACTCTGGCACTGATCTGCGGAGTACGACATGAAGTTCGTCGCGTCAGATTGAAAATCAGTACCCTCTGGATCTTTTTGCATGATGGCGCTAAACCCTTCTGAGTTACATTGCCAGCCGAGGCTGAGATAGTCGGGTTTGGTATCGCAAAATCCATCGGCTGCAGATGCACAGTGCTTCCCGGAGACAGACTCGACAAATAGGGTGTCGTTGCCTGAGATGTTATGAAAAAGAGGAGCGGGCCTGCTGGCATCATGTTCGATGCCCTCCCAGCCAAAAAAAGTATGAGGAAGTGAAAGCCAGTGTCCAACCTCATGGACGAGTGTCACAGCATTTCGAAAACACTGTTGCTTGACTACGATGGCGTCTGCACTAGGATGCCAGTAACCACAGGCATCACTAGGAGCACTATTGGTGATAAAAACATTGATGGCAAATGATTTCTTGTTGGACTGCATCATGCGAAAGCCATCGCTGAAGGTGGTGTGATCGTAGTACGAGGTACGATTTACTTTATTAATGTCACCCTCGAGATAGAACTGCAATTGGTATGGAGCGAACGCATTGTTGAGTTGACACATCCGTTGAGTATAATTATCAAGCGGCATGTGGCCAGTGCCATCACTTTTACCAACACTGTGGAAGGTGACTGGCAAGTACACAATTTCGTCAAGAGATCTCTGATGATGTTTGTTTGGATTCTTCTGATACTCCTTGAGCCAGGAGGAGAAGTGAGCGGGAGTAGCACACTGACGAACTTCCTGACTCACGACTAAAATCGGTAAGAGGAGGAGTACAGGTAAAAGGTAGAAAAATCTGCTCATGAGCGTATCGTCACGAAAGTTAGTACTTTTTCATCATATCACAATGTAAAACGAATGTCAAGCCAATTGTTGTGCCAAGTCATGCACGAAGGCTATCTCTTAGACCTATATGTCAAAAAGCAGACCAAAAAAGCGTCGACCTAATTTCATACATTCGTGGCATAACTTTCAATCGAAATCGTACTAATTCAAGATCATGAGTAAGGTAACTGTAGTGGGCGCAGGTAATGTAGGAGCGACTGTGGCGAACGTATTGGCGCATAAGGATGTGACCAATGATATTGTACTTCTGGACATCCAGGGCGATCTAGCTCGTGGAAAAGCACTCGATAGCTGGCAACAGGCTCCGATTGACTACTACAGTAGCAAATTAAGGGGCACCGAGGACTACAGTGAGACGGCGAATTCTGATGTAGTAGTGATCACTGCAGGGATTCCGCGCAAGCCTGGTATGAGTCGCGATGATCTGATCTCTACGAATGCGAAAATTGTCTCTTCAGTAACAACTTCGATTCTCGAGCATACCCCAAACCCCATCATTATAGTGGTGTCAAACCCACTAGATGTAATGACCTACGCTGCCCACTCCGTCTCCGGGCTGAGCGAAAAACGGGTCTTTGGGATGGCGGGCATTTTAGATACTGCACGCTATCGTGCCTTCTTAGCAACCGCCCTCGATGTCTCTCCCAAAGATATTCAAGCTGTCTTAATGGGTGGTCATGGAGATACAATGGTGCCACTGCCGAGGTACACTACCGTTGCAGGTATTCCTGTCACGGAGTTGATCGGAGCGGATGAACTAGATGCGATCGTGCAGCGGACTAAGAAAGGTGGTGGTGAATTGGTCAAACTGATGGGTACTTCTGCCTGGTATGCGCCCGGTGCAGCTGCGGCCCAAATGGTAGAGTCTATCTTGCGAGACGAAAATCGCATCTATCCATGTTGTGTAAAACTCACAGGCGAGTATGGATTGGACGATGTTTTTCTTGGCGTACCCGTGAAACTGGGGAAGGAAGGAATCAAGCAAATCCTCGAGCTCGATCTCAACGAGGCGGAAAAAGCACTGCTTGATACTTCAGCTGAGCATGTTCGTCAGGTCATAGAGGTTTACAATAAGATGTCTGCATAACATCCTGATGAACCAATGGGAAAGTATGTGGTTACATAAGATATATTCTCCCAATGAAATCACCAGTAGATATTGATCTGAGTGACCTCGAGGAAAGCAGGTTATCTGAGAATTTGTCACTTATAAAACTTTCACATCAGCAGCCGCTGATGCTGATTTTCTTGCGCCATTTGGGCTGTGTTTTCTGCCGGGAAGCGCTTGAAGATATTAGCAAAGCGCGTCATGAGCTCGAGCAGCGTGGTTTTCGTTTGGTTTTCGTTCACATGGAGGATTGGGAGATGGGAAAAGAATACCTTGATAAGTACGGCCTTTCCGATTGCTTGCATATTGCGGATCCTAAATGTGTGCTTTATGAGAAATTTGGATTGGGAAAAGCCTCGTTTACCCAACTGATGGGATTTCAAACGTTGGTAAAAGGATTTGGCAAAGGGGTGGATCTTGCCCAATTTGGGGGAAAGGCGTTTGGCGATGCCTTTCAGATGCCAGGGATCTTTTGCCTTCAAGAAGGAAAAATTGAAGCCTATTTCATTCATGACAAGGTTTGGGAAAGACCTGATTACGTTAACTTGGCAGACTGCTGTGCCATTGCCAAATAGCTGCATTTATGCTGGGTTGGAGATTTAATAAGTTTGAACCGAAGGGCAAGGGAGAGTCCCCTTTCGAGCGGATGTTGGACATCTTCAAGGAGCTGTTGATCCATACCTCTGGAGATGTTAGTGAAGCTCTATCCTGGCTGACTGAATTGGATAAGGAATATCAGCTCACGGATGCCAACTACGGGATGGCAGATTTTATTCAGGACCTGATTGATCAGGGATACATTCAGCAAGATGATGCCAAGGGAGAGATGCGTCCAGCTCGAAAAATGGAGATGGAGCTCAGAAAGAAAGCCCTTGATGATGTGTTTGGAGCGGTCTCAAAATCACGTAAGGGAGAGCACAACACTCGCCAGACCGGTAAGGGAGATGAATTTACTTCCGATTTGCGCCCCTACGAGTTTGGAGACAAGCTCGAAAATCTTGCCATTTCTGAGTCATTGCGCAATGCACAAATCAATCATGGTCTGGATGATTTCATGATGACAAATGAAGATCTGGAGGTACATGAGACCTTTTACCAGAGTCAAGTGAGTACAGTCTTGATGATCGATATTTCGCACTCGATGATCCTCTATGGGGAAGACCGCATCACTCCTGCGAAAAAAGTGGCCATGGCTTTGTCTGAGTACATCACTACTCGTTTTCCAAAAGACACCCTTGATATATTGGTCTTTGGCAACGATGCATGGGAGGTGGAAATCAAAGATTTACCTTACCTCAAAGTAGGACCTTACCACACCAATACAGTGGCTGGACTAGAGCTGGCCATGAAGATGTTGCAGCGTCGTCGCAATCCCAATAAGCAGATCTTCATGATCACCGACGGCAAACCCACTTGCATCAAGAAGGGCAAAAAATACTACCAGAACAGTTTTGGCCTGGATCGACAGATCATCAATCGGACACTCAATTTGGCGGGACGTTTGCGCAAGATGGAAATACCCGTGACGACATTCATGATTGCTCGTGATCCATACTTGGTTCAATTCGTAGACACGTTTACCAAGACAAATAATGGCAAGGCTTTTTACAGCAGCCTCGATGGTCTGGGCGAGTTCATTTTTATGGATTACAAAGCCGGTAAGCGTAAAGGTAGGGGTAGAGGATAAGCACGGGTGTGTTTTCGTCATGTTAAACACAGCAGCCGTGAAATTGTCGAGACCGTGACGGCGTTACTACAGAGTCACTCTTATGTACAAGTTCTACTATAGTTGTATTCTACTGAGTTTTTCAGTAGTGTCTTCAGCGGCTATGTCAGATAGCCTGACAGAAACTCAATCCGCTATGCTTCGATACGAGCAAGCGATGATTCTTGGCGAAGATTCAAAATCGCGTATGCTGGGGTTTGATTCGCTATCGAAAGAGCTATCACAACTACTTTCGAATCCAGCTTCTATTTCAGATTCTTTAGAATTCTTGCGATCGCTTTCTGTACTTTATGTAGACGATACCACGCGTGTACTTTCTTTGCAATGTGAGAAGACACCTGATCAATATGTCCATCTCGGATTCATCCAAACTCGTGACTCGACCTACCAGCTAGATGACGCCTCCGATCAGTTGGCAAATCCAATCTCGGAGCAGGTTGGTCCTGATCGATGGTACGGTGCACTCTATTTTCACATTCAACCTTTTGTGCGGGACGGCAAACCCCATTATCTGCTTTTTGGATTTGATGGTCATAGCCAATCCAGCCGGCGCAAATTAATTGAGGTTTTGACCTTTACCCCAGATGGATCTCCGATTTTCGGGCTAGAGGTTTTTGATCATCCGTTTCAACACGATGTAAGTCGCTTCCTGCTGCAGTACTCCGCGGAGGTCAGTGTCCGCCTTAATTACGATAGCGATTTAAAGATGATTATTTACGATCACCTTATTCCGATGAAGAGTATTTATCGCAATGAATCGGTAGTGATGGTTTCGGACGGAAGCTACGAAGGTTTTAAGCTGACCGATGGTACTTGGAGGCATGTCGATAAGGTCTTTCACCAAGTAAATGATGGGACGCCTGGAGAAGGCTTGCCGGAGGACCGGAAGAAGTTGTTTCAAAAGAATTGAGAAAGATTTCCGAAAACTCCGGGTGTAGAGTTAGGTGCCACCCAATTAGTGCAATAGGAAATTTCACACATACATATTTTGACCAAAAAGAAATCATAAGAGTTAGATTTCTAGATATTTACGATCGAAAATCATACAAATTGATC